>NZ_BAAARV010000087.1:0-713 GCF_039532525.1 Dactylosporangium salmoneum | reverse complement strand
CGGCTTCGGCGCCGTGCCCGGCCAGGGCGGGGCCGTTCTTCGACCGCGTTTCGACGCCCCAACCGCCCATGCGGGGCAGGTGGAGCAGCATGGTGAATCGGGTGGTCCGTTCCACGAGGGTCCCGATCGCGGACCTGTCCAGCCCGATGATCAAATCACCTTCCCAGTGTCCGGGCACGGCCCGGTCTTCGACCTCGGCCGGCCGCTGGCTGATCATCACTTCGGGGGTGACCATGCCGTCGCGGCGTTGCCGGGCTCGAGCGCGTGGCACCCGCAACGCGCGGCCGGTTCGCAGACACGCGACCAGTTCACGCTGTAGCGCGCCCCGGCCCTGAATGAACAGCGATTGGTAGATCGCCTCATGCGAGATGCGCATGGAGGCATCATCCGGGAAGTCCAGCTGCAACCGGTTGCTGATCTGTTCCGGGCTCCACGCGATGACCCAGCGGCGGTCCTCCCGGCGGGGCTTGTTGCGTCCCTTCCAGGCCCGAGCGGTCGGCCCGGTCACGAGCTCGCCGCCGGGCTGGCGGACGCTGCCGCTCAGGCGCTCTTGGACGTATTCGCGCAGCCGCGGATTCGACACCAGCTTGGCGGTCTTCGGACGCTTGGCCGCCTGCTGCGCCTTCCACTGCGCCACCACAGCCCGATACTCCAGCTTGCCGCCGCGTGTCGCGGCGTTGCGCCGCAACTCCCGCGAGATCGTCCCCGCGTCG
>NZ_BAAARV010000086.1:0-171021 GCF_039532525.1 Dactylosporangium salmoneum | reverse complement strand
GCGGCCGCGTCGTCGCGCATCGCGGCCCCGACGGCCTCCCGCAGCCGGGCGTCGGCGGCCAGCAGCGCCGGCCACACGGCCGCGAGGTCGGTGCCGCCGCCGACCGCCAGGGTGGCCGCCGCGCGGTCGGCCGCGAGGGCCTCCAGCAGCGCCGGGAGCCGCTCCGGCCCGACCCCGGTGAGCCGGCGCACCCGCTGTTCGCGCAAGAACCGGAACCCAAGGGCCTTGTGCGCCTTCTGTACGTCGAACTCTCCGGCGAACACCTTCGGCGCCTCGGCCCGGAGCCCGGCCAGCAGCGGCTCCCACACCGCCATGGTGGCCGCCCGCCGCTCCAGGTCCAGCGCGGCCCCGACCCCGTCCTCCAGCGCCCTGACGGCGGCCGCGGCGGCGTCGACCTCGGCCCGCCGCCGCTGCAGCTCGCGGGCGGTGACGCCGTCGGAGCGGCCGGCGGACAGCGCGAGGGCGAACCGGTCGCGCCGCTCGGCGTTGCCGAAGAGCACCGGCTCGGCCCCCGGGTAGCGGCCGAGCAGCTCGCCGAGCACCTCGGCGGCGTGCGGGGCCTGGGTCGCGACGAGCACCGACCCGCCCCGCTGGACGGTGTCGAGGGCGGCGGCGACGACCGCGTGGCTCTTGCCGTTGCCGGGCGGGCCGGACACCACGACGACCGGCTCGCGGCGCACCCGCCGCACGACGTCGCGCTGGGCGGCGTTGAGCGGCAACGGGGAGTACACCTCCTCCTCTCCCGCCTCCCCGGGATCGCCGCCGGCGGCGTAGACCCGGGCCAGCGCCGTGTCCTGCAGCCCCGGGCGGGCCGCCCAGGCGCGCAGCGTGTCGCGCAGGCCGGCCGAGGACACGTCGCGGACCACGAAGAGCCCGGCGACGGCCTGGCCGATCAGCTCCCGGTCGGGCAGCCGGGCGACGGGCGGGGCGTCGGCGGCGATCCGGTCCGGCCGCAGCCCGGCCGCCTCGGCCACCGTGCTCACCCAGGCGGCGGTCCCGGGCGCCCCGAGCCAGGCGGCGGTGCCCAGGCCGGGGGCCGACTCCAGCAGCGCGGCCAGCTCGCGGTCCCCGATCAGCGGCGTGATCTCGAGGTCACCGGCCGGCATGACCCGCGCCCCGCGCAGGCCTCCCCCGGAGCGCTCCAGCCGCACCGGCTCGGCGACCAGCGGCAGGCGCAGCTTGCGTTCCACCCCGTCGACCTCGGCCGTGCCCAGCAGCCAGGCCCAGCCCCGGCGCAGGATCCGCTCGTCGCGGTGCAGCGCGTCCAGCGCGGCCAGCCGGTCCGCGGCCCGCCCGCGCGGCGCCCGGTCCGGGTCGGAGAGCCACACCAGCGGCTGGTCGCCCTTGGCCACGTCGAGCACCCGCTCCCGGCCGGCGGGCGCGAGGTCGGCGAGGGCGGCGAGGACGCGGCTCGGTTCCATAGGTGCCCGATTCTGTCACCGCGGCGCACCCGCCGCCGGGTCGGCGCCGTTCAGCCGGTCGCGTCCACGGAGTACAGGTTGACGCGGGAGTTGGTCATCCGGCGCGGCACGAAGGCGTTGACGGCGGCGAGGGTGAGCCGCGTGTGACGGGGCAGGGCGCGGCGGACCACCCAGTCGGGCCGGCTCAGCGGCCACGACTCGCGCAGCGTCAGGCCCAGGTCCCAGTCCTGCAGGGCCTTCGGGTCCTCGCAGGCCCACACCAGGTCGGCCGCCATCCGGGTGAGCGGGCCGCGGGAGCGTTTCACGATCCACTCGCCGTGGGTGTCCAGCGCGACGCGGCAGCCCGGGAAGCGGGTGGCCACCGTGGTCAGCGCCCGGCGCACGCCGGCCGGCTCGAGATAGACCAGGACGCCTTCGGCGAGGAAGAGGTACGGCCCGGGGTCGGCCGCCACCGCGTCGGCCCAGCCGTCCTCGAGGACCGAGCCGGTGATCGTGCGGCGCCGCTCCCCGTCGGGCAGCAGGGCACGGCGCAGCTCGGTGGCGTCGGGCAGGTCGACGTAGCACCAGTGCGCCGTGCCGTTGTCGAGGCGGTCGGCCCGGGTGCTCAGCCCCGCGCCGAGCTCCACGACGGTCCCGTGTGGACACTCGGCGAGGAACTGGCGGGTCCACTCGTCCAGCGCCGCGCAGCGCAGCACGTGGAACAGCTCCGTGGCGCCGGCGTTGCGCTGCATCGGGGCGAAGTCGTAGTCGATGGCCTCGACCAGCCGGGCCGCGGCCTCGTCGCCGCAGCGGGCCCGGGCGTGCAGCGTGATGAGCATCGTCTCCTGCACGGCGCCGAGCCCCGGCGCCCGCTTGGCCACCGCCGTCAGTCCTCGTCGGACTTCTTGGTGCGCCGCTTGCGGGTGGTGGCGCGCTTGCGCGGGCGCGGGGCGCCGGAGGCGAGCTTGGTGTACGTCAGCATGTTGGCCAGCCCGACGCCGACCGCGGCGAAGAGGACCTGGATGCCCAGCTCCCACCAGCTCCACTGGATCTTCCACACCTTGACGACGGCCTTGTCGTCGAGGTTGACCAGCTCGGCCACCAGCGTGCCGAGCAGCGCCGCGCCGACGCCGATCAGGAACGTGATGAACCCGCCGATGTTCTGCTTGCCGGGCAGCACGAGGCGCCCGAGCACCCCGATGAGCAGGCCGACCGGAATGGCGACCCAGAAGTCGTTGATGTGCATGGTCCCGCGCTCCCCTCGCGTGTGGTTCGACGGGACCGTACACGATCACCCGGGGAGGCGCAGAGATGGGCATGTTTCGTTCAAGCGGCGGTCATGCCGCCGTCGACCGTCACCACCTGCCCCGTGACGAATCTGGCCTGGTCGGAGCCGAGGAACAGCACCGCGTCGGCGATCTCGTCGGGAGTGCCCAGGCGGCCCATCGGCACCTGGGCGGCGAAGTCGGTCTCGGTCGTGCCGGCGGCGCCCACGTACCGGTCCAGCATCGCGGTGCGCGTCGGGCCCGGCGCGACGGCGTTGACCCGGATCCCGTCGTCGGCGGACTCCAGCGCGACCGACTTCGTCAGGCCCTCGACGGCGTGCTTGCTGGCCGCGTACACCCCGGCGCCGGCCAGCCCGGCGTGGCCGGCCACCGAGGAGACGTTGACGATGCTGCCGCTGTGCCTCGGCCGCATGACCCGCAGCTCGTGCTTGAGGCTGAGCATCGTGCCCAGGACGTTGGTGTCGAAGATCTCGGCGTACGACTGCGGGGTCTGCTCCTCGATGCGGCCGACGTGACCCTCGGTGCCGGCGTTGTTCACCGCCACGTCAAGGCGGCCGTAGTGCTCGACGATGTCGTCGACGAGCCGGCCGACCTCCGCGTCGTTGCGGACGTCGGCGTGCACGTACTCGGCCCGGCCGCCGGCGTCGCGCAGGTCGGCGACCAGCTCCCGGCCGGCGTCGTCGTGCCGTCCGGTGACGACGAGGGCGGCGTGACGCTCGGCGTAGGCGAGCGCGGTGGCCCGGCCGATGCCGGTCAGGGCCCCGGTGATGAGGACGACAGGTGTGGTCATGGCGGTGAGGATGCCCGCCCGGGCGGGGTCAAACCCGTTCCCGGTCCGTTCCCGGTCCGTTCCCGTGCGTTACGGGCGCCCCAGCGTGGCCAGAATCGTGTCCCGGACCGAGGCGCGGCCCGCCTCCTGGGCGCCGAGCAGGGCGGCGTCGTCCTGGACGCGGGTCGTGGCGATCGTGGTGTCCAGCGGCGCCGCCTCGGCCAGCGCCATGGCAACCGCGGTGCCGAGCAGCTCGCCACCCGCCTGCCCGACCTCGCCGCCGATGACGACCAACGGCGGGTCGAGCACCGCGACGACGGCCGACAGGCCGATCGCGATCCGGCCGGCGAGCTGCGTGACGAACGCCCCGGCCGCCGCGTCGCCGGCGCCGGCGCGCTCGGCCGCCTCGGCCATGGTCTCGGCGGCGCTCGGCGCGGCGATGCCGTGCGCGGCCGCGAGCTCGAGGACGGCCGCACCGCCGACGAGGTCCTGGAAGGCGAGGCGGCGGTCGCCGCCGGCCATCGGCATGTACCCGATCTCGCCGGCCCCGCCGCGGGCGCCCCGCAGCAGCGTGCCGCCGAGGTCGATGGCCAGGCCCAGGCCGGTCTCGCCGAGCCACAGCAGCGCGAAGCTCTCCGCCCCGCGCCCGGCGCCGTGCGCCCGCTCGGCCACCGCGGCCAGGTTGACGTCGTTGTCCACCCCGACGGGCACCCCGAGCCGGCGGCGCAGGTCCTCGACCAGCCCCGGCCGGCCCCAGCCGGGCACCTCGACGTGGTGCAGGACGTCGGAGCGGGGGTCGTACGAGCCGGCCACGGCGATCTGCACCTGGGCCACCGGGTCGCGGGCGAGGCCGGCCTCCTTGCAGACCGCCTCCACGGTGTCGACGACCCCGGTCACCGGGTCGGTCCGGGCGAAGTCGACGGCGGACTCCAGCCGCCCGCGCACCGCCCCGGACAGGTCGGTGACGGCGGCGGTGACGGTCGGCGTGTCGCTGTCCCCGCGGTCGCGCACCGACAGGGCCACGGCGTAGGCGGCGTCGGGGTTGACGGCGTACACCTCGGCGTTGGGACCCGGCCCGGCGCTGACGTAGCCGACCACGCTCACCAGGCGCGCCTCGGTCAGGCGCCGCAGCGCCTCCGAGATCGTGGGCTTGGACAGCCCGGTGAGGTCGCGCAGCTCCCCGCGGGTCAGCGGCCCGCGTTCCAGCACGTGACTCAGGGCGGCCGCGTCGTTCATGGCCCTGAGCAGCTTCGATGATCCACCGAGGTGCGTCATGGTGGCTCGAACCGTATGGTCGGCGCGCAGCGTGTGTCAATCGCGGATCGCGTAATTGGGCACATGTCACGATTTATGCACATAATCCGGACAGAGAAGCCCTTGCCCGGATCGCCCCCGAGAGAGACCGTGGAAGGGGTACTAGGGGGTGCGTCATGCTGCTGGAACACAGTCCCGTCGTGGTCGGCGTCGACGGCACGACGGCGTCGATGGGCGCCGTGCGGTGGGCCGCCGACGAGGCCGCCCGGCACGATCGCTTGCTGCGCATCGTCCACGCGCTGACCTGGGAGGGTCCCGCCGACGGTCAGGGTGTGGCGCTGAACGCCGCCGCCGAGGCCCGCGACTGGCAGCCCGGCATCGCGGTGGAGACCATGACCCTGGGCGGCGCCCCGGCCCGGATCCTGCGCGAGCAGTCCCGCACCGCCCACCTGGTCGTGATCGGCGGCCGGGTCCACGAGGGCGGCCAGTTCGACGCCTCGATCAGCGCCCACCTGGCCGCCTTCGCGCACTGCCCGGTCCTCGTGGTCAACAACGGCTGGCGCTGGGCCGACCCGATCACCGCCCTGCCCGGCCACGCCCCGGTGGTGGTGGGCGTCGACGGCTCCCCGTCGAGCCAGCGGGCGCTGGCCTACGGCTACGGCGAGGCCTCCTCGCGCCACGTGCCGCTCGTCGCCCTGCACGCCGGCCGCGCCCGCCCGCACGACGTCGTGGCCGCCGAGCTCGAGCCGTGGCTGCGCCGCCACCCCGAGGTCGAGACCCGCTTCGACAGCCGCGACACCGGCGTGCTGGAGACCCTGACCGAGGCGGCCCGCGATGCGCTGATGCTCATCGTGGGCGCGCACCGGGTCGGGTGGTACGAGCGGCCCCGGCCCAACCCGGTCACGCAGCTCGTGGTCCGCCACGCCGCGTCGCCGGTGCTCGTGACCCGCAGCGTGTAGCCCGGCCCCGGCGAAAGGCCCACCCCGCGTGGAGCCCGGCCCCGGCGAAAGGCCCACCCCGGCATGGAGCCCGGCCCCGGCGAAAGGCCCACCCCGGCATGGAACCCGGCCCCGGCGAAAGGCCCACCCCGGCATGGAACCCGGCCCCGGCTACGCGGCCGGGACCGGGTCCAGTCCGCGGGCGCCGCCCGGGCGGCAGCGCGACAGGCGGCGGGCGGCCAGCCACCCGCCGCGGACCGCGCCGTGCCTGGTGATGGCCTCGGCGGCGTAGTGGGAGCAGCTCGGGGTGAACCGGCAGCACGGGCGCTCCCGCTTGGCGCTGACCTCACGCTGGTACCGCCGGATCGCACCGACGAGGGGACCGTCCGCGGCGGCGGCCGAGCGCGGCGCCCGCGCCATCGTGAACAGCATGCTCGGCAGGGAGAGCAGGCCCAGCATCAGGCAGCTGCCGTCGATCGCCTCGCCGATGCAACAGCCGGCCTCGAGCAGGCAGGCGTCGCGCAGGCAGCTGTTGCCGCCGCCGCGCCGGTAGCCGTAGTCCTGGTTCCGGCCGTAACGCCGGCGTGACCATCGTTCGCGCATACGTCCGTGATAGCGCCCCGGCGCCACCAGTAAGGGTGGACCCCGAGGCCGGTCAGCTCGCGCTGCCCTCCCGCGCCTCCTGGAACACCCCCGCGGCGGCCAGCTCGCCGATCACCGCGTTCAGCTCGTCGATCTGCTCGTCGGTGTTGGCCGCGGTCACCTGGACCCGGAAGCCCACCTGGTCGCGGGGCACGCCCGGGTACGGCGCCAGCGTCACGAACAGGCCGCGCTCCCACAGCAGCTCCGAGACGTCGACGAGGTCGCGGTCCAGGGCGATGGGCAGCTCGATGATCGGGGTGTCGTCGGTGTTCGGGGTGAAGACGCCCAGGCCGCGGACGTGGTTGAGCACGCGCATCGACATCCGGTGCAGATCGGCGCGCAGCTTGTCGCCGCGCTCGGCGTTGACGTCGAAGCCGGCCAGGACGGTGGCCAGGGAGGCGGTCGGCGACGGGCCGGAGTAGAGGTAGGGGGCCGCGGCGGACTTCAGGCGGTTCTTGAGCACCGTCGGCAGGGCGAGGAAGGCGAGCAGGGACGAGTACGCCTTGGAGAACCCGCCGACGAGCACCACGTCGTCGTAGGACTCCCCGCAGTACCGGATGATGGAGTTGCCCATGGTGCCGTAGGGGCTCGTCTCGTCCTCGCTGCGGGCGCCGATGACGCCGAAGCCGTGCGCGTCGTCGATGTAGAGGACGGCGCCGTGCGCGCGGCACAGGTCGAGATACCGGCGCACGTCCGGGATGTTGCCGGTCATGCTGTTGACGCCGTCCATGCAGACCAGGATCGGGGACGTGGTGGCCTCGGCCAGGCGGTCGGCCAGCTCGTCCAGGGTGCGGAAGCGGGTCAGGGTGGCGCCCTGGGCGCGGGCGAAGACGCAGCCGTCCCAGATGGTCTTGTGGGCGCGCGAGTCGATGAGGATCGTGCCCTGGCCGGCCAGGGCCGGGATCACGGACAGGTGGATCTGCGTGATCGTCGGCAGGACCAGCGTGTCCGGGGCGCCCAGCAGCGCGGCCAGGCGCTCCTCGATGACGGGGTACAGCCGCGGGTTGCCCAGCATGCGCGACCAGGACGGGTGGGTGCCCCAGCGGCGCAGCTGCTCCTCGACGGCGCCGATGATCTGCGGCTCGAGGTCGAAGCCGAGGTAGTTGCAGGAGGCCCAATCGGTGAGCCAGTGCTCGCCGATGCGGATCCGCCGCCCGTCGATCTCGTCGATGACCGCGTCGTAGAAGCGGGTCTCCTCGCGGAGGCGGGCGATGCCGCTGTACCGCGGGTCGGTATCGACGGCAGTGGCGAGTTGCTCGGCGCGCACGTAATCCCCCAGGGTCTCTCAGGCCGCGGTGCGACCTCCCCGTTGAGGCCCCGACGAATCCTCGGACAACCATTGACTCGCGTCACCGTAGCTCAAGGGCCGCGAGAACAAGTACCCCTGGCCGTGATCGCAGCCCATCTCCACCAGCAGCTCACGCTCGGCCATGGTCTCGATGCCCTCCGCCACGACCTGGAGCTTCAACAGGCGCGCGAGCTGCACGATCATGTTGACCACGGCGTGCTGCTCGCTGGAGGACACGACGGTGTCGATGAAGCTCTTGTCGAGCTTCAGCACGTCGACCGGCAGCCGGCGCAGATACGACAACGACGAGAAGCCGGTGCCGAAGTCGTCGATGGCGATGCGCACGCCGGCCTGGCGCAGCGCGGCGAGCTCGGCGGCGACCTCGCCGTCGTCGTGCAGCAGCAGGCTCTCGGTCATCTCCAGCAGCAGGCCGCCGGGCGGCAGGCCCATCCGCTCGATCTCGGCGAGCACCCACTGGGCGAAGTCGGGCGAGCGGAACTGCCGGGCGGAGACGTTGACCGAGACGTAGACCTCCTCGGTCGGGTACGCGATGCGCCACTGCGCGGCGGCGGTGATGGCGCTGGAGAGCACCCAGTAGCCCAGCGGCACGATGAGGCCGCTCTCCTCGGCGACCGAGATGAACTCGTCGGGCGGGACCATGCCGCGGGTCGGGTGGTTCCAGCGGACCAGGGCCTCGAAGCCGCGGGTGCGGTCGTCGGCGAGGGTGACGATCGGCTGGAAGTGCAGCAGGAAGGCCTCGTCGGCGATGGCCCGGTCGAGGTCGGCGCGCAGCTTGTGGCGCTCGACGACGGCGCTGTGCAGCGAGGACTCGTAGCGGCGCCAGCGGTCGCGGCCGGCGTCCTTGGCGACGTATACGGCCAGGTCGGCGTGGCGCAGCAGGTCCTGCGCGCTGCCGGCCTCGGCGGTGGTGGCGACCCCGATGCTCGCGGTGGCGGTGACGGTACCGTAGGCCAGCTCGAACGGCGCCTTGAAGCTCTCCAGCACGCGCCCCGCGACCCGCTCCACGTCCGACGGGCTGCCGGCCCGGCGCACCAGCGCGGCGAACTCGTCGCCGCCGAGCCGGGCCACGGTGCCGGTCGCGCCGTAGGAGCCGTCGACGGCCCGCAGCGCCTCGGTGAGCCGCTTGCCGACCGCGACCAGCAGGGCGTCGCCGGCGCCGTGGCCGAAGGTGTCGTTGACGACCTTGAAGTCGTCGAGCTCGACGATGAGCACGCCGACGGTCGCGCCGGTCTCCGCGCCGGAGGCGACGGCCTCCTGGACCCGGGTGAGGAACACCTCGCGGTTCGGCAGGCCGGTGAGCGCGTCGAAGGTGGCCCGCTGGTACAGCTCGGCCTGCAGCCGGCTGCGCTCGGTCACGTCGCGCAGGGTGACCACCACGCCACGCACGGTCGGCTCGGCGCGCAGGTCCCGGAACGCGGCCTCGACCAGCGCCGGGCGCCCCTCGGGGCCGGTCACCTGGAGGTCCTCACCCGGCCGGTCGGCGGTGCCGGCGCGCACCTCGGCGAGGCGCCGGGCGACCTCGGCCGCGCTGTCGTCGGCGAACGCGGCCGGCAGGGCGGTGCCGACGAGGTCGGAGCCGAAGAGCGCCTGCGCCGAGGGGCTGGCGTAGTTGACCAGGTCGTCGGCGCCGACGATGAGGATGACGTCGGCGGTGTTGAGCACGAGGGTGCGGAAGTACGCCTCGCTGTTGCGCCGCCCGATCTCGTCGCCGAGCGCGATGCGTTCCAGGGCCATGGCGGCCTGGGTGGCGAGGATCTGGGCGGCGTCGGTGAGCCCGGCCAGCACGGCCTCGTCGGTGGCCACGTAGAGGGCCCGCTCGGCCGCCCGCCCGTCGGCGAGGGCGAGGGGGCAGCAGAGCGTCACCTCGAACTCGCCGAGGGTGGCGGCCACGCCCGCGTCGATGTCGCGGGTGTACGGCATGGTCGTCCTGCCCCCGAGCGCCGGCCCGAACGCGATCGCGTGCGGGCGGCCCGGCGGCAGCAGCGCGGCGACGGCGTCGCGGACGGTCTGCGCGACGGCGGCCTCGTCGGTGGCCAGCAGCAGCGCGGCGCCCGCGCTGCGCAGCCGCCGCTCCCGCTGCACGGTGAGCCGCTGCGCGCGCACGGCCCGGCCGAGGCGCAGCAGCACCAGCCCGGACAGCAGCGCCGACACGGCGGCGATGGCGGCGGCGTCGCGCACCTGGCCTCCCCGCATCTCCACGAACAGCACGATCGGGGCGATGAACAACGACAGGCCGAGCAGCAGCAGCCGGCCGAGCCGCTCGTCGCCGGCCCGCTGCACCTGCGGCTCGGTGAGCTGCCGCATCGAGGGGTGCAGGGCGGCGGCGCCCCACAGCACGTAGAAGGCGGCCCAGCCGATGTCGACCGGGCCGCCCGTGGCCCAGTCGTCGGCGAGCTGCCGCAGGCCGTAGCCCACGTCGGAGCTGAGCAGCCCGACCCCGCCGAGGGCCAGCAGCGCGACGGCGGTGTTGAACCGCACCGAGGCGATGAGCCGGGCGCCGACGAGCAGCACGATGATGTCGGCGAGCGGGTAGGCGATGGAGATGGCCCGGTCCAGGGCCGACAGGTGCGGATTGTCGACGTAGGGCCGGATCAGGAAGATGTACGACAGCAGGCCCAGCCCCGCCGTCAGCGTGATCGCGTCGAAGAGCCCCGCGGGGTCGCGGCGGACCACCCCGAGCCGGTAGAGCCAGACGAGGGCGGCCGCGATCAGCACGTACATCGACAGGTAGCAGGTGTCGGCCAGCGACGGGAAGCCCGGCCGGTGCAGCAGCCGGGTGAGCACGTCGGCGGTGAGGTCGCCGGTGATGAAGCAGCCGACGGCGGCGGCCAGCAGCAGCCACGGGGCGCGGCGGCGCGGCCGGTGCAGGTACACGCCGAGGAGGATCGCCGCGACGCTGGCGTAGCCGATCGCCGACCACAGCACGAGGTGGAAATCGGGCAGCGCGAAGTTGGCGATCACCAGGACCGCCATCGTGCCGACGTACCCCGCCAGCACCCCGCGTGCCGACCCGTTCACTCCCAGCTGCCCTCTACCTATCCGCGCTTGCCTGTAGCGAGGCAGACGCTACCCAGTTCGTTGCCGAATGAGGAGTACCTGGCAGGATCGTTCCGAGCACGCTGGGCGCCGCTTTTGACGGCATGTACGTATTTAACGGCTTACATGCGACTGACGGACGCGTCACACATCAACGCGGCGCAGTGGAGTGCTTGACGCAGCGCAATCACCGGCAACCGCTTTCCCGATTCATTCACGCGACGGCGGCGAGGAACGTGGCCGCGATCGGGGCGGTGACGTCCGCCCCGGAGCCGGCGACGTAGACGCAGTAGGCGATGTCGCCGCGCACCCCGAGGCTCAGCCCCGGCACGTCGAGCGCGCCGGAGACCGCCGGGCCGGCCGGGGCCGGCTCATCCGGGGCCGGGTCCTTCACGAGCACGGGCTGCTGCCACTTGCCGCGGGCCAGGGCGGCGGCCGCGGCCGCGTACCCGATCGGGGCGGCCACGACGCCGCCGGACGCGGCGCGCCCGGTGAACACGTCGGCGCCGAGGTGCCAGGGCGCGCCGACCCCGAGCGCGGCGGGGTCGGCCGGCCAGGCCGGGCCGGGCACCTCGCCGAGCAGGGCCAGGTCGTAGCCGGCCGCGTCGGGGCCGTTGGCCACGGCCAGCACCGCGCCGTCGCTGACCCGGATCGCGACCAGGGCGGACTGCTTGGCCGTCCCCGTCAGCGCGGCGTCGGCGGCCTGCTGCACCTTCACGTCGAGGGTGGTGACGACCTTCGCGCCGTCCTTGGCCGGCAGGGTCACCAGCGCATCGCCGGCCTTGGCCTTGCCACCGGTCGCGTCCACCGGCACCACCGAGAGCCCTGGCAGGCCGCGCAGCTGGGTGTCGTACTGCCGCTGCAGCCCCGTCAGCCCGGCGATGTCCCCGTCCTCGAGCGCGCCCTTGCTCGCGTCGATGAGCTCCTTCGTCACCGGGCCGGAGGTGCCGAGCAGGGCCCGCGCGAAGGTGCGGGTCAGCGGCAGCGACAGCGAGCCCTCCCGCAGCCGCACGCCCTCGGTCGCGCCGAGGTCGCCGGCGATCTCGGTGTAGTCGCTCTTGCGCAGGGTGACCACGTCGACGAACGCGTCGGGCTTGGCGGCCTTGAGCCGCGCCGGCAGGCCCTGCACGTCGACGGTGACCTTCACCGACTGGAACAGCAGGTCCAGCCGCTTGACCAGGGCGTCGACGTCGGGCACCCGCTGCGGCTCGACGCCGATGTAGACGACGGGCACGTCGCCGGCGATCTGGGTGCCGTCGGCGGCCGCGACGACGCCGCGCTTCGCCGGGGAGCTGCGCAGGGCGAGCTTCTGGCCGTCCTGCAGGGCCGGGTGGACCGTCTGCGCCCCGAGGTACAGCCGCCAGCGCTCGTTCAGCAGCCGGGCGGTGACCGTCGTGTCGTAGTCCCAGGTGCGCCCGTCCGGCAGCGTCCAGCGCACCCCGACCGTGAGCGCGGCGTCGGAGTGGTCGACGAAGGCCTTGCCGTGCGGGGTCAGGGCCGGGCGGCGGGCGGCCAGGTCGCCCTCGAAGCCGGCCAGCGCGGCGTTGGCCGCGGCGGTGTCCAGCGCCCGGCCCTGCGGGGTGAGCAGGTCGGCCACCCCGGCGAAGTCGCCCTTGCGCCAGGCGGCGACGAACCCGGCGAACCGGTCGTCGACCGACGGCTGGTCGGGCTCGCAGGCCGCGACGGCCGGAAGGGCCAGGACCAGGGCCGCGAGTAGGAACGCCATCCCCCGAAGCTTCCTCACGGCCCTGACCCTATCCCGGTCTATGCGCTGAGCCGGGACACCGACCGCATCTTGTTCATTGCGTCAAGCGCGGCAACCTTGTAGGACTCCGCGAGCGTCGGGTAGTTGAACACCGCGTCGACCAGGTAGTCCACGGTGCCGCCGCAGCCCATCACCGTCTGTCCGATGTGGACGAGCTCGGTGGCCCCGGTGCCGAAGACGTGCACGCCGAGGATCTTGCGGTCCCCGGGCGACACGATGAGCTTCAGCATGCCGTACGAGTCGCCGATGATCTGCCCGCGCGCCAGCTCGCGGTAGCGGGAGATGCCGACCTCGAACGGGATGTTGTTGTCGGTCAGGTCGTCCTCGGTCCGCCCGACGAAGCTGATCTCCGGGATGGTGTAGATGCCGATCGGCTGCAGCTCCTGCATGCCCCGCACCGGCTCGTCGCAGGCGTGGTGGGCGGCCAGGCGGCCCTGCTCCATCGAGGTGGAGGCGAGCGCCGGGAAGCCGATGATGTCGCCGACGGCGTAGATGTGCGGGACCTCGGTGCGGAAGTTCGCGTCGACGCTGATCCGCCCGCGCGCGTCGTAGGACAGCCCGGCCTTGTCCAGCCCGATCAGGTCCGCCGCGCCCTGGCGGCCCGCCGAGTACATGACGGTGTCGGCGGCGATCCGCTTGCCGCTGGCCAGCACCGCCACGGCCGCGCGCCCGTGCCGCTCGACCGCCGCGACGGACTCGCGGAAGCGGAAGGAGACCGAAAGATCCCGCAGGTGGTACTTCAGCGCCTCGATGATCTCCAGGTCGCAGAAGTCCAGCATGCGCTCCCGCCGCTCGACCACCGTGACCTTGGTGCCCAGCGCCGCGAACATCGACGCGTACTCGATGCCGATCACCCCGGCCCCGACCACGACCATCGACCCGGGCACCTTGTCCAGGTTGAGGATGCCGTCGGAGTCGATGATCGTGACATCGTCGAAGTCGACGCTGTCCGGCCGCGCGGGCCGCGTCCCGGCCGCGATAATGATCTTCTCCGCCGTGATGTGCGACTCCCGCCCCTGCTCGTCCTCGACGGCGATGGTGTGCGGGTCGACGAACACGCCGGTCCCCTGCAGCAGCCGCACCCGGTTGCGGGCCAGCTGGCTGCGAATGACCTCGATCTCCCGCCCGATGACGTGCGTGGTGCGGGCGGCGAGGTCACCGACGGTGATGTCCTCCTTGACGCGGTAGCTCTGGCCGTACATCTCCCGCTGGTTCAGGCCGGTCAGGTACATGACCGCCTCCCGCAGCGTCTTGCTCGGAATCGTGCCGGTGTTGATGCAGACGCCACCGATCATGTTCCGCTTCTCGATCACGGCCACCCGCCGGTCGAGCTTCGCGGCCGCGATCGCGGCTTTCTGCCCACCCGGCCCGGAGCCGAGCACGAGGACATCGAAGTCGTACATGGGCCACAGTCTCCCCGGCGCGCCCGGCACCGTAAAGACGCGGACGGCTATGGTCGTCGGCGTGAAACGACTTCTTCAGGCCGTGGCAACGCGGCTGGGCCTGGCCCCCCGCCCGACCACCTCGGTGCGCCCCGTCCCGCCGCGCCAGGCCCCCGCCACGCCGGCGCCGCGCCCCACGGCCGCCCGCCACGCCCCGGTGCCCGGCCCGCCGCCGCACCACGAGACGCAGAAGCTGCTGGAGTACGCCCCGCAGCTGGACGGCGACGCCGACCCGGGCGAGATCGTGTGGACCTGGGTGCCGTACGAGGACGACCCCGCGCAGGGCAAGGACCGCCCGGTCCTGGTCGTCGGCCGCCAGGGCGCCGCGGTGCTGGGCCTGATGCTGTCGAGCCAGTCGGAGCGCAACGGCCAGCACAACTGGTTCGCCCTCGGACCGGGCTCGTGGGACCGGGAGAAGCGGCCGAGCTGGGTCCGCCTGGACCGCGTCCTGACCGTGGACGCCGACGGCATCCGGCGCGAGGGCGCGATCCTGGACCGCGACCGCTTCGACCGGGTCGCGGCCGAGCTGCGCTCGTCCTACGGCTGGTCCTGAGTCACCGTTCGCGTTCGAGGAGACGATCGAGGATGCCCCGGGCCGCACGGCCGGGGCATCTTTCGCGTTGACCCGCGATGTTCTGGTTGATGTCGGCGCCCAGGGCCTTTCAGCGCGGGCGGGTCCCGTCGGCGTCGCGGCCGGTCGGGGGTGTCGCGGGCCGCACGGGTCAGCGTCGACTGCGCTACTGCGTGAAGTAGGCGGCACTCGCCGCGTCTGCCGGGTAGTACGACTCGATCGCGACCTCGTCGACCGTGACGTCCATCGGGGTGCCGAATGTGGTGATGGTCGAGAACAGTCGCAGCTCTCGTCCACCGACGCGAAGGATCATCGGGATCACGACGTCGGTGTCGACCCGGTGGCTCGACGCGTCGCCGGGTTCGGGCGCCAGCAGTCCTTCGTAGAGCGCGGTGAGCTCAGGGTCGGGGGCAGTGGCGAGCTGGCGTGCGATCCGGGTGCGGAACACCGCGCGCACGTCGGCCAGGTTGACGACCATGCGAGCGAACCCGCGCGGGTCCAGTCCCAGCCGCACGAGGTTGACCGGCGGCCGCAGCAGGTCGGGAGCCACCTGCGCGAAGAACGGGTCGACGGCGCGATTGGTCATCACGATGTTCCACCGCCGATCGAAGACCACCGCCGGATACGGCTCGTGCGCGCGCAGCACCCTTCGGATCGCGTCGTGGACGGCCGACAGTGCTTTGTCGGCGAGCGGACGCTCGGCGTGCCGGGGTGCGAAGCCCCCGGCGAGCAGGAGCCGGTTGCGATCGCGTAGCGGCACGTGGAGCTGATCCGCGAGCCGGAGGATCATGTCGGCGCTCGGCCTGGATTTGCCCGTCTCGACCAGGCTGACGTGACGAGCCGAGACGTCCGCGGCGATCGCAAGATCCAGTTGGCTGAGTCCCCGGCGGTGCCGCCACTGCCGCAGGAGCTCCCCGACCGTGTACACGATCATGAAGCGTACGCGTCGCTGAGCCGGACGCCATGAAATGCGAGTTCATCGACAATCGAAGCAGCCGCGGAAACACTGCGTCCATGACCACGGAGAACACGAGCATCGTCCAGCGGGCGCTGGCCGGGCTGATCGAGACCGGTGACGTCGCTGCGCTCGGACAGTTCCTGAGTGATGACTTCGTCCACCACAGGCCGGGTTCAACCACATCGACCAAGGCGGAATGGCTCGCCGCCGTCCACGCCGCGCTGGTGCCGCTCGCCGGCATGCAGGTCGAGATTCATCAGATGCTGGCCGACGGTGATCACGTCGTGGTGTACTCGCGGCGCTGGCTCCCCGATGCGGGACCAGAGATCGCGGTCGTCGACATCTGGCGGATCGACGGCGGGCTGATCGCTGAGGGGTGGGAAATCATCGAGCCGGTGGCCCAGGTGGCCGCCAATCTGGTGTGGTGGGAATCCGCTCAGCGCTGACCGTGCGCATGGAGGCGAAGGCTACGGCCTGGGCGCGGTCGGGTAGCCGGGCTGCGGCCGCGCCCGCCGTGCCGGGGCGGGTGCCCGGCCGGCTGCCGCGCCGGCGCCCCGGCGGCCTTCCTGCGGCTGCGCCGGCGCCCCGGCGGCCTTCCTGCGGCTGCGCCGGCGCCCCGGCGGCCTTCCTGCGGCTGCGCCACGCCGAGGCGCGTTAGCATCGGGCCATGTCCTTGCGGCCCGGCGACGTCGAGCGTTTCGAGGCCGCCCGGCCGCGGCTGGAGGCCATCGCCTACCGGCTGCTCGGCTCGGCCGCGGAGGCCGAGGACGCCGTGCAGGAGACGTTCCTGCGCTGGCAGGGCGCCGACGTCGAGCGCGTCGAGGTGCCCGAGGCCTGGCTGACCAAGGTGCTCACCAACCTGTGCCTCAACCAGCTGACCTCCGCCCGGGCGCGTCGCGAGACCTACGTGGGCCAGTGGCTGCCCGAGCCGCTGCTCGCCGGGGATCCGATGCTCGGCCCCGCCGAGACCGCCGAGCAGCGGGAGTCGGTGTCGTACGCCGTGCTGACACTCATGGAGCGGCTCTCCCCGAGCGAGCGGGCGGTGTACGTCCTGCGGGAGGCCTTCGACTACCCGCACCGGGAGATCGCCGGGATCCTCGACATCACCGAGGCCGCCAGCCAGCAGATCTTCCACCGCGCCAAGCAGCACGTCGCCGGGGGCAGGGCCCGCACCGAGGTCGACGCGGCCGCCGCGCGGCGGATCGTCGAGGAGTTCCTGGCCGCCGCGACCAGCGGCAAGACCGAGCCGCTCGTGCGCCTGCTGACCGCCGACGTCCTCTCGGTCGGCGACGGCGGCGGGAAGGTCCCGGCCCGCGCCAAGGCGTTCGAGGGCGCCGTCGCGGTCGCGAAGTTCGTGTGGGGCCTGTTCAAGCCCAGCCCGGCCAAGCGCGCCTACGTCGGCGCGGCGCCGCAGGTGTACGCCTGGACCGCCAACGGCGATCCCGCCGTCGTGGCCGTCTCGGACGGCCGGGTCATCGGCGTCATGTGCCTGGCGGTCACCGCGGACGGCATCGCCGAGATCCTGAACCAGGTCAATCCGGACAAGCTCGACCGCGCGACCGCGCGCTGGGCCGCCGCCGACCACGAGGAGCCGCTGTTCCGGGCCTTCCTGTGAGGTGCGGCGCCCTTGTGAAGTGCGGCGCCCTTGTGAACTGAGGCGCCGTTGTGAACTGCGGCGCCGTTGTGAACTGCGGCGCCGTTGTGAAGTGCGGCGCCGTTGTGAAGTGCGGCGCCCTTGTGTAAGTGAGGCGCCTCACAGCCCGCTGCTGTCAGGAAACGCGGGGCCGCCCGGTTCAGGGGGCAACCGCACAAGACAGGAGCAGGGACATGCCGCATCGCATCATCGTCCTCGGCGCCGGATACTCCGGAGCGATCGCAGCCGGCCGCCTCGCCCGCCGGCTGCGCCGCGAGGACGTCGCCATCACCCTCGTCAACGCCGAGCCCGACTTCGTCGAACGCGTCCGCAATCACCAGCTGGCGACCGGGCAGACCCTCAAGCCGCGCCCGCTCGCCGAGTTGTTCGCGGGCACGGGGGTGGACCTGCGGATCGCGCGCGTTGCCGCGGTGGACGCCGACCGGCGGACCGTGACCCTCGGCGACGGGAGCGAGCTCGCGTACGACACCCTGGTCTACGCCCTCGGCAGCGGCTGGAACGCCCGGGCCGTCCCCGGAGCCGCCGAGCACGCGTACGAGCTCGCGAGCCGCCCCGGCGCCCTGCGGCTGCGCGAGCGGCTGGCCGGCCTGACCCCCGGGAGTACCGTGCTGGTCGTCGGCGGCGGCCTGACCGGCCTGGAGGCCGCGACCGAGATCGCCGAGGCCCGTCCGGACCTGCGGGTTTCCCTGGCCGCCCGGGATGCCCTCGGCGACTGGCTGTCCCCGAAGGGCCGGGCCCACCTGCGCAAGGTCCTCGCCGGGCTGGGCGTCACCGCCCACGAGCACACGGCCGTCGCCTCGGTCGAGTCCGGCCACGTCACCACCGCGGACGGCGCGACGATCCCGGCGGAGGTCACGGTCTGGACGACGGGCTTCGCGGTGCACCCGATCGCGGGCGCGACGACCCTGGAGGTCACCGGCACCGGCCAGATCGTGGTCGACGGCTCGATGCGCTCGGTCTCGCACCCGGACGTGTACGCGATCGGCGACGCGGCGCGGGCGATGGGCCCGGGCGGCAAGCCGCTGCGCATGTCGTGCGCCTCGGGCACTCCGATGGCCTGGCAGGCCGCAGACACGATCGCCGCGCGCCTGACCGGCGGCAAGCTGCCGCACGCCCCGCTGCGGTACTTCAACCAGTGCATCTCGCTGGGCCGCAGGCAGGGCCTGATCCAGTACGTGACGGCCGACGACCGGGCGGTGTCCGCGGTCCTGACGGGGAAGGCGGCCGCGATCTACAAGGAGCTGGTCTGCAAGGGCGCCGCCTGGGGCGTCGCGAACCCGATGCTGGGCCTGCCGGCCAGGCGCCGCCCCGTCACGCACCAGCCCACCGCGAGCAGGACCCCGGCGTAGCGCGCGAACGGGACGGGCGCGGGGTGTCCCGTCAGGGGTGTGGCGAGGAGGCCATCGCGACCTCCTCGCCACCGGCCGGGATCAGCAGGTCTGTGCGCAGTTGCGCAGACCGTAGCGGATCTTCAGTTGGGTGCCGCCGTTGCCGTCCCAGTCGTCGACGTAGACGGCGGTCAGGTAACCGCCCTGGTCGACGCCGATCGCCGGGGCGTCCTGACGGTTGGCGGTGAACACGCTCAGCCGGTACTCGGGGAACAGGTTGCTCGTCCCACCGGCCGGGCCGATGCCGCGCGCCCACACCTCGGTGCCGCTGCTGCCGCTGGTGAGCCCGGTCGACTGCCCGGACTCCTGCCAGGTCACCACGGCGTTGCCGGAGCCGTCCACGGCGACGTCCGGACGCGACTGGCGACCGACCCGGTCGGACTGGTAGGCCGTCTGCGTGGTGACCGTGTACGTGCCCGCCGAGTCGGCCGCCCACCGGTAGATCGGCCCGCTGACGGTACGGGCGGCGAACGCGGCGGTCGTGCCGGTGAACCCGCGTACGTAGATCAGCGACTGCGGTTGGCCGTCGTAGCCGGTCCGGCCCGAGTAGCTGTCGGTCCAGGCGACATACCAGGTCCCGGACGCGCCGATCGCGACCGACGGCTCGAGTTGCGGGCCGTCGGAGAGCGTGCCGGTGTGGACGGCGACCGTCGCGCCGAACGTCCCGGCGAGCGTGCCGGTCTTCGCCCGGATGCTGTACCCGCCGTTGCCGTCCTCGTCGTCCTCCCAGGCGACCACGGCGGTGCCGGAGGCGTTGATCGCGAGGTCCGGCTTGTGGTACGTGCCGCCGGCCACGGCCTGCACCGGTACGTCGTAACCGCCGCTCACCGGGGACAGCCGCGCGTCGGTGGCACTGAACGAGGCGTACCGGATCGAGCTCGCCCCGGCCGTGGTCGTGTCCTGCCAGGCCACGCCGAACCGGCCGTCGGGCAGCACCGCGATGGACGGTTCGCTCTGGTCGCCGGCGGCCTGGGAGTTGACGTTGACGATCGAGGTCATCGTCCCGTCCGGGTGGACCCGGCGGGACCGGATCTCGTAGCCGCCGTTGCCGTTGCTGTCGTCGGCCCACACGACCACCGCGTCGCCGTTGCCGGCCAGACCGACGTCGGGCGTGCGGTAGTTCCAGTTCGTACTGCCGCCGGTGCGCACGACGACGTCGGACTGGCGGACCCCGTCGACGAAGCGACCCAGCCGGATCTCGTTGCCGGTGCCGGTCAGCGAGCCGGAGCTGAACGCGACCACGCTGACGTGGTGCCCGGCCGCGTCGCGGTCGGCGGCGACCGCCGGCTCGAACTGGTCGCCGGTGGCCACCTGGTTCGCCGTGGCGAAGGTGGCGTCGGGGTACCGCGACGGCGCGATCTTCACCGCGGCGTCCTTGATGGCGGCGAAGTCGGCGACGTAGCCGTTGTAGACGGTGGCGTCGTCGATCCGCATGAACGTCTCGTCGTTCTTCTTCAGCGCGCCGTTGGTCAGGTTGTGCGAGCCGGTGTACACGTACCGGTGCGTCTGGTTGTCCTTGCGTGACACGCCCTGCACGAGCACGTACTTGGAGTGGATACTGCCGTCGGAGCACTCGGCGTTGACGGCGGAGCCGACGCCGAAGAACGACTGCCGGCAGCCACCCGGGTCCATGGCGTAGACGCCGATGCCGCGTGCGGCCAGATCGTCGATCGCGTCCTCGTGCTCGCCGGTGGCGACCTCGACGGTACAACCGGCGTCGAGCTTGTCGCCGAGGGCGTCGATGACCTCGGGACGGGCTTCACGAAACGACCACATCGCGAGCCGGATCACGTCGTCCGTGCTGGTCGTCGAGCACTGCACGTCGTCGATGGCGGCGGCGAAGATGTCGTGGCGCGTGCTCTGCGGGTTGAACGAGCTGGTGATCTCGTTGTCCTCGGCGGTACTCGGGGAGTTGCGCGGTGAGAACCAGAGCCGGAACGACCCTGCGTCGACGTGCCCGGTCTCGTAGACCTTGCTGCTGCCGGTCACGGCGAGCTTGCGGTCCACGTAGTTGCGGTAGGCCGTGGCGAGCGCGGCGTTGCCGGTGACCTCGACGAGGTTCTGGAACATCTGCTGCTGCGGGTTGGTGGGGTTGTACGACCCGACGAGGGTGACGTCGGTGCGCCCGTCCGACAGGGCGCTGAACACCCAGAACTTGTTGTGGTCGATGCCGACGCCCCCGCCGGCGCAGGAGGCGAAGCATCGCTTGACCCATGAGCCGGTCGCGCCGGACGACCACACCGGCAGTCCGGCGACCAGCGCGTTGACCTGGGCGGACTGGTTGCACACCGCCGGGTCGCCGTCGGTGCAGGCCTCGATGAGCAGGCGCACCTTCACCCCGCGTGCGTGCGCGGCCAGCAGGTGGTCGGTGATGGCCTGGTCGGTGAACGTGTACAGCGACGCGTAGAGCGTCGACCCGGACACGCTGGCCTGGACCAGGGTGTCGATCTCGTCGCGCAGTCCGGTGGTCTGGTACTGCGTGAACTGCGATCCGGATTTGGTCGGGTCGGGGGTGGCGTAGTCGGCGTCGGGGACAGGGTCCAGGTTCGGGCGGAGGAACAGGACCTTGATCGAGCCGCTGGTGACGGTGACGGTGGAGGCGGCGGCCTGCGCCACCGTGCCGAGAACCGTACCGATCACGAGTGTGAGCGCCAGCAGGACACGGCGCATGACGGAGCTCCCTTCAGCGCGGAGGTGGGGGGAGTCGGAGCCGGACGTTGCGGTCCGGCGCGCCGCCGGCCGCGCCGGTGCGACCGGCCCGGACGGCGTCGTTGTAGGCCAGCTCGCGGTGCAGCGCGGCGAGCCGGTCGGTGGTGTCCTGGCCGGCGGCCGGCACCACGGGCGCGTCGTGGTCGACGAGGGTGCTGGTGATGCTGATGCCGCCGGAGCGTTCGCGGTCGATCCGCAGCACCCTCGCCTGCACCGGCCAGTCGGCGATCGCCGCCGTGGTCACCTCGAACAGCCCGCCGCCGTCGCCGCGGTGGTGCGCGACGACCCGGTTGGCATGGTGGTGGCCGTTGAGCCAGAGCACCACGTTGCGGCAGCCGAGCGCCAGGCGCAGGATCTCGCCGGCGTACGCGCGCTCGCCCGGGTGGTCCGGGCAGACGCCGTAGCCGTTGCGCAGTGAGCTGGTCGCGTGGTGGGAGGCGAGCACGATCAGCGGGTCGTCCGGGCCGTGCGCGGCGAGCTGGCCGGCGAGCCAGTCGAGCTGGGCCCGGTCCATGCTGCCGTCCCAATGCCCGTGCGGGTTGTCGGTGTTGAGCACGATGATCCGCAGGCCCGGCACCGGATCGTAGGTGTAGTACGCGGTGCCGTCGCGGACATTGGCCGCCGTGAACCCGTGCCCGGCCGGGCACGCGTCCGGGCGCCGGTGGGCGGCCACGAAGCCGGCCGGGGTGATGAGGGCCCGGCCGGGAAGTGCCGGCACCGGGCGGAACGGCCCGGCGAAGAGCGCGGCCGGATCGGTGAGGAACGTGCCGAGGGCGTCGGGCAGCTGCGGTCCGGCCGGCAGGCCGACCGGCTTGCGTGCCCCGGTGGCGATCGCCGCGAGGTCCGGGCGGGGCGCGGTGGCGCCGCCGACCAGCAGGTCGTGGTTGCCGAGGCAGGCGAGCCACGGGTGGCCGAGGCCACCGCCGTCGAACGGCGTCACGGCTACTTCGAGGAGGCCTGGATGGGTCGGGAATCCCCACAGTCGCTTGTACCGGTCGTCGCCCGGGTCGGGCCGCCAGTACCACGGGTCGTCCCAGTCCAGGCGCTGCGGGCCGTGGTAGCCGTGCGGGCTGAGCTCGACCTTGCCGCCGTCGAGCAGCGCGAGGTAGGCGGCGAGCTCGTTCGCCTGCGCGTTGTCGATGTTGTCGCCGGTGACCACGCACGCGTCGATGTCGAGCGCGGCGAGCGTGCGGATCATCGCCGCGGCGGCGTGCGGGGCGAGTGCCTCCTGCGGCCGGAACACCCAGTCGACGAGGCCCGCCCAGCTGGCGGTGCCGGCGCCGGTGCGCATGGCGAAGTCCAGCCGGGCCGGTGACCCGGGGTCGACGACGTGCAGGTCCGTCAGGTGGGCGAAGGTGGCGATCACGGTGTTGCCGGCGAGCGGCGCCGGGCCGGGGACGAAGTCCGTGCGCACGGTGTGGGCCTCGCCCGGCACCTCGCGCAGCCGGTGGTACAGGCCGTGGCTGCCGGTGCCGGCGACCTCACCCGGCACGAGGGCCCGGGCCGGCCGCTGCGGGATCGTGGTCATCGGACCGCCCCCGCCGTCAGGCCGCGCACGATGTGCCGCTGGAACATGTAGATCATCACCAGCATCGGGATGATGGCGAGCACGACGCCGGCGAAGATGACGTCGGGCGCCCGCTCCTCGACCGAGTTGAGCTGGGCCAGACCGATCTGCAGCGTCTGCATCTTCGGTGTGTTCGTGACCAGCAGGGGCCAGAAGTAGTGGTTGTAGCTGCTGATGAACGAGTGGATGGCCAGGGTGCCGATCGCGGGCCGGGACAGCGGGACGAGGATCCGCCAGAGGAAGCGTATGTGTCCGCAGCCCTCGACCTTCGCCGCCTCGTACACCTCTTTCGGGAAGCTCAGGAAGAACTGCCGCATGAGGAAGGTGCCGAAGCCGGCGGCGAGGAACGGCAGGAACAGCGCCGGGAACGTGTTGATCAGACCCCAGTCCGCGATGGTGAGGTAGTTGGGGATGATCATCGACTCGGCCGGCACCATCATCGTGGCGAGGAACATGCCGAACGCGAGCCGCTTGAACGGGAAGTGCAGGAACGCGAACACGTAGCCGGACAGCACCGAGGTGACCAGCACGCCGAGCACGACCACCAGCGACACCAGGATGCTGTTGCCGTACTGGCGGGCCAGCGGCACCGCGTCCAGGACGGCGCCGAAGCTGCTCACGTGGAGGCTCGTCGGGAACAGCGCGGGCGGGAAGCGGGTCAGGTCGTCGCGATCCATCAGCGATCCGGCGACCGCGTAGTACAGCGGGAAGATCACCAAGGAGACCAGGACGACCAGCCCGGCAACCGTGCCCGCGCCGCGCAACCGGCTCATGAGTAGAACACCTTCCGCTGCAGGACCCGGAACTGGATCGCGGTGATCGCCGTGACGAGCAGCAACAGGACGACGCCCTGCACCGAGGCGAGGCCGTAGTCGGAGGCGCCGAACGCGAACGCCGACTTGTACAGGCCGTAGACCAGGGTGGTGGTGGCGCCGTCGGGGCCGCCGCCGGTGAGGATGTTGATCTCGCCGAAGGTCTGCAGCGAGCCGATCGTCGTCACCACGAGCATGAAGAAGATCGTCGGGGTGAGCAGCGGCAGGACGATCCCCCGCAGCACGCGCCAGCGGCCGGCGCCGTCGAGGCGGGCGGCCTCCAGGTACTCCTCGGGGATCGCCTGCAGGCCGGCGGAGAAGACCAGGACCGCGTAGCCGAGGTCGCGCCACACGCTGACCATCGCGAGGCTGGGCAGCGCGGTGGCGGGGTCGGTGAGCCAGTCGACGCCGGACGCGCCGAGCATGCTGAGGATGCCGTTGAAGACGCCGAGGCTCGGGCTGTAGAAGACGTCGAACACGACCGCCGCCGACGCCGCGGAGAATGCGAACGGCGTGGCCATCAGCGTCCGGAAGAAGCCGATGCCCCTGACCTTCGACTGCAGCGCCAGGGCCAGTCCGAGCCCCAGCACGAGCGTGGGCAGTACCGTGCACAGCGCGAACAGGACCGTGACGAGCAGGACCCGGCGCAGGTTGGGATCGCCGAAGAAGTCCGCGTAACGGTCCAGCCCGACGAAGTTCGTGGCGTTGCCGAAGATGTCGCTGCCGTGCACGCTCAGCCAGACGGTGCGCACGAGCGGGTAGAACACGAACAGGACGAAGACGACGGTGGACGGGACGAGGAACGCGAGGGCCACCCCGATCTCGGCCGGCCGGTAGCGCGGCCGGCGCCGGGCCTCGAGGGCCGGCGCCGGCGGCACCGCCGCGGACGCCGGGGCGCTCGTCGTGGAGTTCGCAGTGCTCATGCGGCCGCCCGCCACAGCTGCCAGAGCTCACCGGCGACGCCCGGCGCGGCGGCGAGGATGCCGTCTTCGGGCACCCCGCCGCTCACGCCGTCCCGCCCGTGGACCAGCGCGCCGCCCTCTCTGGCGATCAACGCTCCGGCGGCGACGTCCCAGAGGTTGTACCGGCCGGGCAGGAGCGCGCCGGCGGCGCGTCCGGCGCCTACGGCGGCCAGGGCCAGGGCGCAGGAGCCCATGATGCGGGTGGCGGCGAACCGGTCGGACACCTCGGTCAGCACCGTGTACATGCCGGGCCATGGCCGGTTCTTCGACCACTCGGTCAGCAGCACCTCGCCGGCGAGCGAGCCCGCCGGCCGGCAGCTGACGGGCTTGCCGTCGGCGAAGGCCCCACCGCCGCGGACGGCGCTGAGGATCTCGCCGCGGGCCGGGTCGGCGACCACGCCGACCGCCACGCCGTCCTCGTCGAACCCGGCCAGGCTGTACGAGGACCAGGGCAGCCCGTGCACGAAGTTGGTGGTGCCGTCGATCGGGTCGACGTACCAGGTGAACCCGTCGCCGTCGCTGCCGCCGTACTCCTCCCCCACGACCCGGTGGCCGGGGAACCTGCGGGCGATCTCGTCGCGGGTGAGCCGCTCGACCTCGCGGTCGAACGGCGTCACCCAGTCGGCGGCGTCGGCCTTGGTCCCGGCGGTCGCCGGTTCGGGCCGGCTCGCTGCGATCGTCCGCATCGCGGCACCGGCGAGTGCCACGGCGAACTCGTGCAGCGACTGCAACTCGTCCGTCGGTACGGCCATCAGTGGCCCACCCCGGCGAGGACCGGCGTCACGGCGGGCAGGTCGTTGGAGATGATCCCGTCGATGCCCCAGGCGAGTGCCCGGGCCGCCTCGTCCGCCTCGTCGATGCAGTAGGTCCACATGCGCAGCCCGAGGTCGGCCGCCCGCTTGACGGACTCCTTCGTCAGGCTGTCCCAGCGCAGGTTGAGCGCCTGCGGCCGGACCGTGTCGAGCAGGGTCGCCGGCGGCAGGTCCGGGCCTACCCAGGAGAGCACGATCTCGGCCTCCGGCTGGTGCTCACGTACGACGGTGAGCACCTCGGGCTCGCCGATGAAGCACGAGCGCTCCAGCGCGCCCGCGGCCCGCAGTTCGGCGGCCACCACCGGTACCAGCTCCGGGTTCTTGTTGTCCACGACGAGCCGCAGCGGCACCGCGGCGGCGACCTCGGCGAGCGTGGGGATCCGCTCGCCGTCCTCCTCGGTCCGCAGGGCCCGCAGCTCGGCGAGGCTCGCCTCCCCGGGCGTCCGCGGGTCGTTCCAGAACCGCTGGAGCGTGCGGTCGTGCAGCAGGATCGGGTGGCCGTCGGCGCTGCCGCGGACGTCGAACTCGACCGCTTCGGCGCCGAGCTGCGCCGCGAGCAGCAGCGACGGGATCGTGTTCTCCGTGCGGCGCAGGGGCGCGCCGCGGTGTCCGACGACGATCGGCACTTGTGCGCCCCTCACTGTCCGACGGACTTGTTGTACGTGGCGATGGCTTCCCCCATCGACGACTGCGCGGCGGTGATCGCCTGGTCGGCGCTGGACTTGCCGAGGATGACCGACTCGACGATGTCGTTCATCTTGTCCCGGGCCTGGGGCATGACGCCCAGGAGGCAGCCGCTGCTGGCCGGGGTGGACGCGGCGGTGCGCAGCTCGGCGCCGGGCTTGGCGAAGTCCGGGTAGGTGGTGAGGGTCTCCTGGAACGCCTTGCTGTCCGCCGCGGCCTTGACGACCGGGATGTAGCCGGTCTGCGCGGCCCAGTAGCCCTGCGCGTCGGCCGAGGCGAGGTACTTGAGGAACTCCCCTGCGGCGGCCTGCTGCGCCTTCGGGTGCCCGGCCATCGTCCAGACCGCCGCGCCGCCGTTGAACACGCCGCTCGCGGTGGTGTTGTCCGGCCGGATGTAGTTGGCGACCCCGACCTCGAACTTCGAGCCCTTGATGATGTCGCGCAGGTTGGCCGAGGTGAACGGCAGCATCGCGGCGCGCCCGGCCTGGAACGCGGCGGACGCGTCGGTGTTGTTGCGCCCCACGTTGAGCAGGCTGCCGTCCTTGACCATCGCGGCCCAGGTGTTCACGATCCCGCGCAGCTCCGGGGTGTCCCAGTTGACCGCGGTGGTGCGCCCGGATCGGCCGTTGTCCTGGTTGCAGTACTGCACGCCGCCCGCGGCGAGCATCTGCTCGACGAGCCAGCCGTCGATCGACGCGACCGCGCCGTAGCGGGTGGTCTTGCTGCCGTCGCCGACCTTCAGCTTGCGGGCCGCCTCGGCCAGCTCGCCCATCGTGGTCGGCGGCTTCTCCGGGTCGAGACCGGCATCCTTGAACGCCGTCTTGTTGTAGAACAGCATCGGCGCTGAGGCGTTGAAGGGCAGGGCCTGCAGCTTGCCGTTGACCGTGTAGTACTTGGCGATGCCCGGCTCGACGGTGGCGGTGTCGATCCCGGCCGGTCCGGCGAGGTCGGCGAAGGCGACCGTCGCCTTGGTGTCGACCATGAGCTGCGTGCCGATCTCGAAGACCTGCACCAGGTTGGGCGTCTGCCGCGACTGCACCGACGCCTTGAGCTTGGTGAGCGAGTCGTTGTACTTGCCCTGGAACGTCGCCTCGACCTTGATCTTCCCGGCGTGCGTCTTGTTGAACTCCTCGACGAGGTGGTTGACCGCCTCGCCGTTGGCGCCGGCCATCGAGTGCCAGAACGTCACCGTCTGCTCGCCGCTGCCGCCGCTGTCCTCGCCGGCGTTGTCACCGCAGGCGGCGAGGCCCACGAGCAGCGTCGCAGCCGCGGTGGCCACAAGAAAGCGTCTCCGTACCATATCTCCTCCTGATGCGCCGTAGCGCTGCGGTGAACGTCGCAGACGGGGGTGTAACGGCGTTGGAGCGATTTAACATCAGCCGTGTTGTTTTCACAAGACCATCATCACTTCGGCGACCTCGCCGACGGCCCTGACGAGCCGATCGACCGCCCGCGCGGCACCGGACACCCGGACGCGACGGCACCGACAGGGCACGTTATCTGCGTGGGAACTTCACTCGGCCGGTTACTGGAAGCGCTTCATCACGCCGTCGGCGAGGGCGTCCGCCGCGGCGGCGAGCCGCTCGCCCGCGACGTCCAGCCGGCCGAGCAGCATCACCGGCGCGAGGGCCCGCGAACCGGCGTCCGGCATGAGCGTCGCGACCGCGTGCTGGTAGGCCGGGCGGACGCCGGGCTTCTTCGCCTCCGCCGCGGCCTCAGCGGCACGCCGGGGCTCGCGCAGCAACAGCAGCACCGCGGCGTCGAGCCGGGCGAGCCCGCCGGCGAGGCGGTCGAGCACCGGCCCGTACAACGGGTCGGGCACCGCGCCGAACAGGTCGAACTCCCGCACGAAGTCGCGTATCGCGTCGAGCACGTCGTCGACCCCCCGGGACAGCCGGAACAGGTCCTCGCGGTCGATCGGGGAGGTCACACTGCGCCGCAGCCGGCCGATCAGGGCCACCCGGTGCGCGTCGCCTTCGTGCTCCACCACGCCCACGAGCTGCCGGGCCCGGGCCGGGTCCACGGCACCCGCGGTGACCTGGCGGGCCACCTCGATGCCGCGTTCGGCGCAGCGCACCTGCGCGGCGACGTGGCCCACCAGCGATCGGTCGTTGGCGCCGGTCAGGTCCCGGACCAGCCGGGGCAGCCCGCTCAGGACACCAGCGACACCACCACCGCTGAGCAGGCGCCGCCGGCGACGAACGCCGCCGGCAGGGTCAGTAGCCAGGCCTGACTCAGCCGCAGGACCTTCCGCCATCGCACTCTCCTCGTTCCTCGAGAGAGTCCGGCGCCGATGAGCGCGCCGGACATCGACTGGGTCATACTCACCGGCGCACCGACCGCGGCGGTGCCGAGCACCACGCCGGCGCTCGACAGCTCGGTCACCACCATCCCGTCCTGCCGGGCCGCGACCAGCCCGCCGCCGGCACCGCCCAGGCGGCGCACACCGAGCAGGCCGCCCGCCATGAAACAGGCCGCGATGAGCGCCAGCGCGGCCGGCGACCGGGCGTAGCGGTCCGGCCCCCCGCCGAGCAGCACCGCGTAGACCGCCAGCATCTTCTGGCCGTCATTGGCGCCGTACGCGACGCAGGCCGCGACGAACCCGCCCAGGTGCAGCCGGCGCAGGCGACTCGCGGCCCCACCCGGGCGCTGCGCCGAAGCCGGGGGCAGCGTGGCGACGAGCCGCGCCGCGGCCAGGGCCACCAGCCCGCCGACCAGCGGCGCCGCGGCCGCCGCGGCGAGCACCCCGCCCACCACGGCCCAGTCGACGGCGTCGCCACCACCGGCGACCAGCCCGCCGCCGGTGCCCGCGCCCGCGATACCGCCGATGAGGGCCAGCGTCAGGCTGGTGGGCAGCCGACGGGCCGCCAGCAGCACGGTGACCGCGACGGCCGCGCCGATGCCGGCGAGGATCTGCGCCCGCGACGCCGGCCCCGGCGCCCCGGCCGGCACCAGCCGCCCGTCGAGGGTCGTGGCCACCGCGGTTCCCACCAGCACCGGCGCGGCGAGCACCGCGGCGGTGAGCAGCGCGAGTGCGCCGGGCGGGCGCAGCCCCGGCGCCCCCACCCCGATCCCGACCATGACGCCGGCGTCGTTGAATCCGGTGAACAATGCGAACAGGGCCGCAACGCCGAGGGCGACAGCCGTAGCGGTCGACACCCGCACCATCCGTTCCGGCGCTTCGAATCACGCCCGTCGTGAACCACCGATGTGAAGTTCTCGCACCATCGCGAACGAGACGCCGCCGTGCGGCGTCGGCCAATACCGGTCGGGCGGCGGCTTGAGCTGGGGATACGCCAAACTCGGCGCGCCCGATCTAGCCGATACGATAAGTGGCTGTTATCTTAACATCAACTGAACGCTCACTTCGCACGACGGGAAGCTGCGACCGCGTATGGGAACAGAGCACACTTCTACCGCGGGCCTGTGGGCCGGCGTCGACGTCGGCACGCAGAGCCTGCGAGTCCTGCTGGTGGACGACCACGGAACCGTGGTGGGGCACGGTGCCGGCCGGCTGGACAGCCACCGGTCCGGCCCCGTCCACGAGCAGGAGCCCGAGCAGTGGTGGCAGGTCCTCGGCCGCGCGAGCAGGGAGGCTCTCGCCGCCGCCGAGCGGATCCGGCCCCGGGCCGCCGAGCTCGTGCGCGGGCTGGCGATCTGCGGCACGTCCGGGACGTTCCTCCTCGCCGAGGACTCGACAGGGCCGGCGAAGGCACTGACGCCGGCGCTCATGTACGACGACGGGCGGGCCGCCGACGGCTGGACCGGCCTCGGGCAACCCTCCTGGCCGCTGGCGAAGCTCGCCTGGCTGGCCGAGCACGGCAGCGCACCGGTGCGCGCCGGCCTCGCCGCCGGCCGGGTCCGGCTGGAGCACTGCCCCGACCACCTCGCCTCCCGGCTGGTCGGGCACCCGGTCGCGGCGGACTGGAGCCACGCGCTGAAGACCGGCTACGACCCGGCCGCGCAGGCCTGGCCGGAAGGACCGGAGGTGCCCTCCGGGGTGCTGCCGGAGGTGGTACGGCCCGGGACGCTGCTCGGCCGGGTCGGCGCGGCCGGCGCCGAGCACACCGGGTTCGCCGCCGGCACGCCCGTGCGGGCCGGGATGACTGACGGGTGCGCCGCGCAGATCGCGGCCGGCGCGCTGGTCCCCGGCTCGTGGAACGCCGTGCTCGGCACCACCCTCGTGCTCAAGGGGGTCACGGAGGACCGGCTCGACGACCCGGCCGGTGCCGTGTACTCGCACCGCCACCCCGATCACGGCTGGCTGCCGGGCGGCGCGTCGAGCGTCGGCGCCGGCCTGCTCGACCTGCGCTTCCCCGCCGCCGACCGCGACCGCCGAGACGCGGCGGCGGCACGGTTCGAACCCGCCGGCGGCATCGTCTACCCGCTCACCGGACGAGGAGAACGGTTCCCGTTCGTCCGGCCCGACGCCGAGGCGTTCGAGACCGGCGTCTTCACCGACGACGACGACCGGTACGCGGCCGTACTGCAGGCCGTCGGCTACGTGGAGAAGCTCGCCTACGCACACATGCGCCGCCTCGGCGCACGGGCCGACGGGCCGTACTACATCACCGGTGGCGGCACCCGCAGCCGCTACTGGTGCCAGCTGCGCGCCGACATCCTCGGCCACGAGCTGGTGCTGCCCGCCAGCGCCGAGCCCGCGTTCGGCATGGCCGTCCTCGCCGCGGCCGGCGACGGCCCGCTCGTCACGGCGGCCGGACGCATGGTCCGTCCCAGAACGGTCGTCACGCCCCGGTCCGACGCGACCGCACGCTTCACGGACGCCTACGCAAAGTTCCTCGACGCGCTGGTCGAGCGCGACTGGATCGACGCCGCGCTCGCCGACTACGCCAAGGACGTCCCGCTCGTCGGCGCTTCGGGCGGTGCGGCATGAGGACCGTGACGCTGGCCCGGCACGGCCGGACGGCCTGGCACGCGCCCAACCGGTACACCGGGCGCAGCGACATCGAGCTCGACGACGTCGGCGTGCGGCAGGCGGAGGCGCTCGCCCGCTGGGCCGCCGGCCGCGGGTTCGTCGCCCTGGCCAGCTCCGACCTGCGACGGGCCGTGCACACCGCGGCCGCCGTGGCGGCGACGACCGGCCTCGTCCCGGCCGCCGATCCCCGGTTGCGGGAGCTCGACTTCGGTATCGCGGAGGGGCACACGCTCGCCGACCTCGACCCCGCCGTCGCCGAACGGTTCGGCCGCGACCCGGTCGGGCACCACTTCCCCGGCGGGGAGCATCCGGCCGACGCCGTCGACCGGTTCCGCGCCGGGCTGACCGCGCTGCACGAGCGAGCGGCGGCCGGGAGTGTACTGGTGGTAGCGCACAGCACGGTCATCCGGCTGGTCGTGTGCGCGGCACTGGGGCTGCCGCTCGCGCAGTACCGTCGCAGGCTGCCGGCGCTCGATCCGACCGCGGTGACGACGCTCCGGCTCTCCGGAGACGGCACGCCGGAGGCCCTGCTGGCGTACAACGTGCCGGTATCTGAAGGATGGCAGCCATGACCGACGCAACGGAACGCAGCCGACCGGCCCAGCGCCAGGCGGAGATCGTCGAGCACGTCCTGCAGCACGGTTCCGTGTCGGCCAACGACCTGGCCGAACTGTTCCACGTCAGCCTGATGACCATCCATCGCGACCTGGACGAGCTGGAACGGCAGGGCGTCGTGCGCAAGTTCCGCGGCGGGGTGAGCGCACAGCCGTCGAGCGTGTTCGAGAGCAACGTGTCGTACCGGCTGCGCGCCGCGAAGGCCGAGAAGCTCGCCATCGCGCAGCGGGCCCGCGAGCTGATCGAGCCCGGAATGGCGATCATGCTCGACGACTCGACCACGACCCTGGAACTCGCCCGGCTCCTGGAGGACGCGGCGCCACTCACCGTGATGACCAACTTCCTGGAGACCATCAAGCTGCTCAGCACCATGCGGGGCATCCGGCTGCTGGCGCTGGGCGGGGAGTACTACCCGACGCACGACTCCTTCCTGGGTGTGCCGTGCATCGACGCGATCGAGGCGCTGCGGGTCGACCTGCTCTTCGCCTCCACGTCGGCGGTGTCCGGCACGTACGCGTACCACCAGGAGCAGGAGATCGTCCTGGTCAAGCGGGCCATGATCCGCGCCGCCCAGCGATCCGTGCTCATGGTCGACCACACCAAGCTCGGCCGGGCCGCCCTGCACCGGCTCGCCCCGCTGTCCGACATCGACCTGGTCATCACCGACAAGCAGGCGCCGCCGGAGGCGCTGCTGGAGATGCGGGAGAACGGCGTCAAACATGAGGCCGTCTGAGCGTCCCCACGCGGTCGGCGTCGACGTCGGCACGACCCTCACCAAGGCGGTCGTGTTCGCGTCGGACGGCACCGCGCTGCGCCGCGCCGCCCGGCCCACCGTGCTGCACCGGGCGGGCCCGGGACGCTACGAGCAGGACGCGGCCGCCGTCGCCGCCTCGGTCGTGGCCGTCCTCGACGAACTCGATCCCGGGCCCGTCGCCGCGGTCGGGGTCACCGGGCAGGGCGACGGGCTCTGGACGGTGGACGAGGACGGCCACCCGGTCCGGCCGGCCATCTCCTGGCTCGACGCGCGCGCCGCCGGCATCGTCGCCGAATGGACGGCGGGCGGCGTACTGCAGCAGGTGTTCGACCACACCGGCAACCTGCCGTTCGCCGGCAGTGCCGGCCCGCTGCTCGCCTGGCTCGACCGGCACGAGCCGGGCACGCTCGACCGGGCGGCCACGGCCGCATACTGCAAGGACGTCGTCGTGCAACGACTGACCGGGCTGCGGGCGACCGATGTGTCCTCGGTGCCGTTGCTCGACCCGGGCACCCGCGACTACGACCCGGCGCTACTCGCCGCGCTGGGCCTGGCGCACCGCCGGGACCTGCTCGCACCGGTGCTGGCCGCGCCGGCCGGAGCGCTGCGCGCGGCGATCGGCGGGCTGCCGGCCGGCACACCGGTGGTCGCCGCGCCGTACGACCTGCCGGCCGCCGCCCTGGGTGCCGGCGTCGCGCAGGTCGGCGACGGCCTGCTGATCGTCGGCACGACCCTGGCCTGCCAGGTGCTCACCGACCGGATCGGCGCCGGTGAGGCCGCCGGGCTGACGCTCACCACCTGGGAGCCCGGGCGGTGGCTGCGGGCGCTGCCGGCGATGGTCGGGACGGCGGGACTGGACTGGGTGCTCGGCCTGGCCGGGGCGACCACCGACGACCTGCCGGCATTGCTGGCGGGCGGCGACTCCACCGGCCTGTCGGTGCTGCCCTTCTTCGCCGAGGCGGGGGAACGGGCGCCGTTCGTGGCGCCGGCGGCCCGGGCCCGCATCGACGGGCTGCACACCGGCGTCACGGTCGCCGACCTGGCCGTCGCCACCTGTGAGGCGATCGCGTACAGCGCACGGCACTGCCTCACCGCCGCCGGCCTCGACGGCGAACTGCTCGCCTGCGGTGGCGGCATGCGCAGCGCCGCCTGGGCGCAGATCTTCGCCGACGTGCTCGGGCGGCCCGTCCGGGTGCTGACCGGTGAGGAGGTCGGCGCCCGCGGCGCGGCCCAGGCGGCCCTGCGCACCGTCGGCGCCGCGGAACTGCCACCGCCACCGCCGACCGCGGTGTTCAGCCCGTGCCGCTCCTACGACGACCGCTACGCCGACTACCTCTCCGCCGTTGCCAACGCCCGCTCGACCTGGAGGACCACCCCGTGACCCGCGTACTCGTCGCCGGCGACCACTTCGTCACCCCCGCGCTCGTGGTCGACGCCCTCGACAGATTCACCAACCTCGACATCGTCACGCACACCGGACCGTGGCCGCACGTGCCGTTCGGCCGGGTCGCCGAGGTCGACGAGGCGTCGGACATCGAGGACGAGCTCATCGCGCTGCTGCCCGGGGTCGAGGTGGTGATCACCCAGATGGCGCCGCTCACCGAACGGGTGCTGGCCGCCGCCCCGGAGCTGAAACTGATCGTGGTCACCCGTGGCGGCCCGGTGAACGTCAACCTCGCCGCCGCCGAGGCCCGCGGGATCGAGGTCCGCAGCACCCCCGGGCGCAACGCCGCGGCCGCCGCCGAGCACACCGTCGCGCTGCTGCTCGCGGCGCTGCGGATGATCCCGGCCACCCACGCGTCGGTACTCGCCGGCGAGTGGCGTTCCGACCTCTACGCGCTCGACGCCGTCGGCTCGGAACTCGGCGGCGCCACCGTGGGCCTGGTCGGCTACGGCGCCATCGGCCGCCGGGTGGCCCGAATCCTGCGTGCGTTCGACGCCACCGTGCTCGTGCACGACCCGTACGCCGACCCCACCACCCTCGACGGCGCCGAAGCGGTCCCGTTGGACGAGCTGCTGCCGCGCAGCCAGGTGCTGAGCCTGCACGCCCGGCTCACCGCCGAGACCCGCGGCATGATCGGCGCGAAGGAGCTCGCGCGGTTGCCGCACGGCGCGGTGCTGGTGAACTCCGCACGCGGCGGGCTGCTCGACTACCGGGCGGTGGCCGACTCCCTCGAGTCGGGACGCCTCCGGGCCGCCGCGTTCGACGTGTTCGACGCCGAGCCGCTGCCGGCGGACTCACCCCTGCGGACGGCACCCGGCGTGGTGCTCACCCCACACCTCGCCGGCGCGACCGTGCAGACCGCCCGGCGCGCCGCGGCGCAGGCCGCCGACGCGTTCGAGGCATGGCTCGCCGGCGCCACGGCCCCGACCGGCTGACGGTCGGCTACGTTCAGCTGCGCCCCCAGTTCGCCGCCGCCGCGATCCGCTGCTACCTGCAACACCCCGAGCAACGACCCGCCATCGGTACACCGGATGGCTGTGCCCGGCTCAACGCCGCCGTCCAGGAGGCCCCGTGACAGGGGTGGCAGCCGCCCGCCGTGTTTTCCGCCCGTAGGCGCATCGACCGTGGCTTCAGGCGGTCCCGGACCGGCGCCTGCCGTGGAAGATCGGGTCCTCGGCGAGGACCATGCACTCCCAGGAGGCGTCGCGGCGGCCGGAGTGCCGATCCGGGCCGTTGAACTGGCTGAGCAGCGCCGGGCCGCCGTACCGGCGGATGTCGCGGTTGACGGCGACCTCGTTGCCGCACAAGGTCAGTTCGTCGCCGGCCTCGTGCAGCGCTCGGGCGGAGCCCGACAGCACCACGGTGTGGGCGTGCTCGGCGACCGACAGCCACTCCCGCGCCCAGGGCCGGTCCCGGTGGTCCGCCGGCCGGCGGGGAGCGGGCGTCACCATGGTGGTGAGCGCGCCGTGGCCCGGGCCGTGCCGCAGCCGGGCCCGGATCGCCGGCCACGCCGACGGGCGCAGCGGTATGTCCCGGCGCACGACGAGCAGGTCGGCGAGGTCCGGGGTGTCCGCCCAGCACGCGACCGACGGGCTCGGCGGGTTCGCGCGCAGCGGCAGGAACACGGCGCTGTGCGGGCTGACGGCGGCCAGCCGGAACAGCGCCCCCATCCGCAACAGGTCCGCCCGGGAGCCGATCAGCACCCCGGTGTGCCGCCACAGCAGCCTCGTGACGTGGCTGCGGCGCAGCGGTGCGGCCGTCGTGAGCACCCGGCGCAGCACGGTGTCAGCGGCGAGGTGATGTACGCGCATGCGCAGCCGCATCCGTGCCGCGTCCGCGCCATCGACCACCACCGGACCGTACGGCCGGCAGCGGCCGGGCGGCAACCGTGTGTCGGTACCGCGACGTTGAGCATGCTGGTGGCATGTCACCGTCTGGACCTGGTGGTGCTGCCCCGTTACTGCAGTGGCATCCACTGGGCACGGACCTCGGTCAGCGCCTCGTCCAGGATCCGAAGCCCCGCGCGAGCCTCCTGCGCAGTGGTGGTCAGCGGAGGTACCAGGTGGATGCGGTTGAAGTTGCTGAAGGGAAGCAGCCCTCGCCGCCGGGCGGCGGTGAGCAGGGCCGCCATCTCGGGGCTGCTGCCCGCGTAGGGCGCCAGCGGCTCCCGGGTGGCTCGGTCCCGGACCAGCTCGACGGCCCAGAACACGCCGGTGCCGCGCACGTCGCCGATCCAGTCGTGCTTGGCGGCAAGCTGCTCGAGGGCGGGGCCGAACACCTCCTCGCCGAGGAAGGCGGCGTGCTCCACGATCTTGTCCTCCTGCATGGCCTGGATGGTGGCGACCGCGGCGGCGCAGGCAAGGGGGTGTCCGGAGTAGGTGAGCCCGCCGGGGTAGGCGCGGCGGGCGAAGGTCTGGTAGATCGCGTCGCTGAGCGCTACCCCGCCCAGGGGGACGTAGCCGGAGTTGACGCCCTTGGCGAAGGTGAGCAGGTCGGGTACCACGTTGTCGTGCTCGATCGCGAACCACCTGCCGCTGCGGCCGAAGCCGGCCATCACCTCGTCGGCGATGAACACGATCCCGTATCTGTCGCACAGTTCGCGCACGCCGGCGAGGTAGCCGGCGGGGGGCACCATGATGCCGGCGGTGCCGGGGATCGACTCGAGGATGATCGCCGCGATCGTCGAGGGGCCTTCCAGGGCGATCACCTGCTCGAGGTGCTCGAGCGCACGGTCGCGCTCTTCCTCCTCGGTCGTGGCGTTGAAGGCGCTGCGGTAGAGGAACGGGCCGAAGAAGTGGACGCTGCCGGTCGAGCCGTTGTCGTTGGGCCAGCGTCGCGGGTCGCCGGTGACGTTGACGGCCAGCTGCGTGCCGCCGTGGTAGGAGCGGTAGGTGGACAGGACCTTGTGTTTGCCGGTGTGCAGGCGGGCCATGCGGATGGCGTGCTCGTTGGCGTCGGCCCCGCCGTTGGTGAAGAAGATCCGGTCGAGGTCGCCGGGGGTGTGCGACGCGATGAGGTGGGCTGCCTCGGATCGTGCCGCGTTGGCGTACCCCGGGGCAATGGTGCACAGCGTGGCCGCCTGCTCCTGGATCGCCTGGACGATGCGGGGGTGCTGGTGGCCGAGGTTGGTGTAGACCAGCTGCGAGGTGAAGTCCAGCAGGCGGTTGTCGTCGCGGTCCCACACGTAGGAGCCGGCGGCCCTGGTGATGACGATCGGGTCGAGGTCCGCCTGGGCCGACCAGGGGTGGAAGACGTGGGCCCGGTCCAGCTCGTAGGTGCGGTGGGGGTCGCTGTACAGGGCCGGGTGGGTCGTGGTCTCAGTCATTTTTCGGGAACCCCAGTTCGAGGCCGCCGGCAGGGCGGGCGGCCGGGTTGACCCAGCGGCTGGTGACGGCCTTCGCGCGCGTGAAGAAGTGCACGCCTTCGGTGCCGTGGGCGTGGGTGTCGCCCAGCAGCGACCGCTTCCAGCCGCCGAAGGAGTAGTAGGCCACCGGAACCGGGATCGGCACGTTGATGCCGATCATGCCGACGTGGACGTCGCGCTCGAAACGGCGCGCGGCGCCGCCGTCGTTGGTGAAGACGGCCGTCCCGTTGCCGTACTCGTTGGCGTTCACGAGCGCGACGGCCTCGTCGTAGGAGGCCACCCGCACCACGGACAGGACCGGGCCGAAGATCTCCTCGGCGTAGATGTCCATCTCCGGCGAGACGTGGTCGAACAGGGTCGGGCCGAGCCAGAAGCCGTCCTGCGCACCACGGGGCTCGACGACACGCCCGTCGACAACCAGCTTGGCGCCGGCGGCCTCGCCCGAGGCGATGAAGCCGGCGACGCGGTCGCGGTGCGCCTTGGTGATCAGCGGGCCCATGTCGGCTTCCCTGGCAGCGGTCCCGGTAGCGCCCGGACTGCCGTCGCCGACCTGCAGGGTCCTGGTGCGCTCGGCGATGCGGGCGACCAGCTCGTCCCCGATCGGGTCGACCGCGACCAGCACGCTGATCGCCATGCACCGCTCGCCCGCACTGCCGTAGCCGGCGTTGACGGCCGCGTCGGCCGCCAGGTCGAGGTCGGCGTCCGGGAGGACCACCATGTGGTTCTTCGCTCCGCCCAGCGCCTGCACCCGCTTACCGTGACGGCTGGCCTCCCCGTAGACGTACTGGGCGACCGGGGTCGAGCCGACGAAGCTGATGGCGGCCACGTCGGGAGACTGCAGGAGCGCGTCGACGGCGACCTTGTCGCCCTGGAGCACGTTGAACACGCCGTCCGGGAGGCCGGCCTCCTGCCACAGTCTCGCGATCCAGATCGACGCCGAGGGGTCCTTCTCGCTCGGCTTGAGCACGACCGCGTTGCCCGCCGCGACGGCGATCGGGAAGAACCACATCGGCACCATGGCCGGAAAGTTGAAGGGGCTGATGATCCCGACCACGCCGAGGGGATCGCGCTTGGAGTGGACGTCGATGCCGGTGGAGACGTTCTCGGAGTGGCCGCCCTTGAGCAGATGGGCGATGCCGCAGGCGAACTCCACGACCTCCTGCCCCCGGGCGATCTCACCCAGGGCGTCGCTGAAGACCTTGCCGTGCTCGGCAGTGATCAGGTGAGCCAGCTCATCCTTACGGCGGTTGAGCAGCTCGCGGAAGGCGAAGACGATCTGGGTACGGCGCGCCAGCGACGTCTCGGCCCACGGGCCGGCGGCCGCCTGCGCAGCGGCCACGACCAGCCGGGCGTCCTCGGCGCTGGCAAGTGCCACCCTCCCGGAGACCTTCCCTGTGGCGGGGTTCGTGACATCGGCCCACCGGCCGGAGGCGCCGTCGAACGCCGCGCCGTCCTTCCAGTGCGGGATCGTGTCGAACATCAATCCATCCCTTCAACGTCGATGGGCCGATCGTCTCGTGCGAGGTACCGAAGCCGGCCCGTCGTTTTGTAGGATTGGATCTCGGATGGCGACATTTTGTCGGCCGAGGTGAGCGGTGCGGAGGAGCCTGACAGCTGTGTTGACCGTTGCCGATGTACTGGCGATGCCAGCGGTTCGCAGCGCCGGCCCACGTGTGGTCGCCTGCCCCACCAGGCTCGACACGGCGGTCCGGTGGGTCCACTCGGGTGAGCTGGCCGACATCGGTCCGCTGCTGCGCGAGGGAGACCTCCTGCTCAGCACCGGCGTTGCGATGCCCGACACCGACGAGGGACTGCGGCAGATGGTGGCCGGCCTGTCCGAGAGTGGCGCGGCCGGGCTGGTGATCGAGCTGGGGCGGCGATGGCGCGACCTGCCACAAGCGCTGGCCGCCGCCTGCGACGAGCGGCAGCTTCCCCTGATCGCGCTGGCCCGTGAGGTGCGCTTCGCCGCCGTTGCCCAGGCCGTGGGCGAGCGGATCGTCGACGAGCAGCTGACGGAGCTTCGTGAGGCCCAGCGGGTCCACGACACGTTCACCGAGCTGAGCATCGCCGAGGCGGGCCCGGGCGACATCCTGGCGGCCGTCCAGCGGCTGGCAGGTGCCGCCGTGGTCCTCGAGAGCGAGCAGCATCACGTGCTCGACTATCGGGCCGGACCCGGAGACATCCTGGCGGTTCTGGCCGACTGGACGACAGCGTCGAAGTCGATGGCGCTCGACGGGCGAACGTCGTGGGACAGCGAGCGCGGCTGGCTGGTGACCCGCGTGGGCAAGCGGGACCGCGGCTGGGGTCGCCTCGCCGTCCAGAGCTGGACAGCGCCGACCGCGCGGCAGGTGGTGATGGTCGAGCGGGCGGCCGCGGCCCTGGCGCTGCACCGGCTCCACGACCGGCAGCGTGACAGCGCGGTACGCCGCACTCACCATGAGCTGCTCCTCGCGCTGCTCGCCGATCCGACGTCCGAGGAGGTGCTCCGACGTTGCCAGCTCGCCGGCCTGCCCACGGTGCGCCGGCAGTTCGCCGGGCTCACCCTTCGCCCGCAGATCACTTCACCGGCGGCGACCAGCACCCCCGGCCTGCGGCTCGACGAGATCGCTGCGGCCGTCGTGCATGCGGCGCACGAGCTGCGGGTGCCGGCCCTGGTGAGCGACCTGGACGGTGAGGTCAGGGCATTGCTGTCCTTCCCTTCCTCGTCCGACGGCGATCGCGTCGTCGACGAGCTCGCCGCGCGGGTGCGCCGTCGGCAGGAGGTCGTGGTCGGCGCCGGGCGACCGGCCACGCGGGCGGCCGAGATCGACCGGACGCTGCGAGAATCCCGGCAGGTGATCGCTTCGCTCGGGGGCGCAAGCGTCCGCCACGACGGTGTCTACCGGCTCGACGACGTCCACCTGCGCGGCCTGCTCGCCATGCTGCACGACGACGAGCGCGTCCAGCTCTTCGTCCGGCGCGAGCTCACGGCGCTCAAGGATCACGACGCCGAGTGGCACACCGGCCTGCTCGCGGCGGTCCGGGCCCTGCTCATGTACCCGACCAGCAAGTCGGACGCCGCGGCCAGCCTCCACATCTCCCGGCCGGTCTTCTACGACCGCCTCGCCAAGGCCGAACGGGTGCTGGGCGCCAGCCTCGACGACGCGGACATCAGAGTCTCGCTCCATGTGGCGATCATCGCCGACGAGATCGGCTCCGCAGAGCCGGCCTGAACCCGCGTCACCGGCGGCCGCGAGGGGCTGCGGCGCCGGCCGCCCTCACGCCTGTGCGACCGTGCTGCCAGCACCGGAGGGGAAACCCGGCGGCGCTGGGGCGAGATCGTGGCGGAGGCGCGGTCAACCGGCACGGGTATGCTGGCGGGGCCGGTCCCGGTTCGGTTGGCCTGTTTGCATAGGGTGGTCAAGCCGCGTGGGCGGCCCTGAATATCGTCACTGGAGTTGTGTTGGTCGGGACGAGTCGGCGACGATCGAGCCGCGACCGTGTCACCGGGGCCGAGGTCGCCGAGGCCGCCGGGGTCTCGACATCGGTCGTGTCGCTTGTCCTCAACGGCAAGGACGCGGGCCGGGCGAACCAGGCCACCCGGGACCGCGTTCTCGCCGCCGCCCGCGAGCTGGGCTACCGAATCGACGGGCGGGGCCAGAGCCTCGCCACCGGCCAGACCGGCATCATCGGCTTCATCGCTCCCGACAACACCACTCCGTTCTTCGCCAGCCTGCAACACGGACTGCTGAGCCGGCTCAACCCCGAGTATCACCTGCTGACGGTCGTTACCGACCTCGGGCAGGCCGTCACCTCCGAGAGCATCGAACGGATGCTGCGTCTCGGACCTGACGCCATCATCGTGTTCGCGCTCGGTACCGAAGACCTGTCTGCCCTTCGTCCCGGCTGCCCAGTCCTTGTCCTCGACTCGCCAGGCAGCGAACCGCACTTTCCGCGTATCGATCTCGACGTCAGCGCCAGTGCTCGCGCCCTGGGACAGCACCTGGCGTCGAATGGCCACCGCTGCCTGGCGTATCTGGACGGCAACACCGGATCACAGAGCATGGAAGTTCGCCGACGAGCGTTGCTCTCCGCGTTTCGCCGGGGTTCGACGCAGGCGCGCACGACCGTGGCGCGCTGCGCCATCGATGCCGCCGTCGCTCGCGCGACTGTCGCGGCGCACTGGCCGACCTGGAAGGACGCCGGCGTCACCGCCATCGCCTGCGGCTCGGACCTGCAGGCGTTCGGCGCCATCGCCGCGCTGCGCGACGTCGGGGTGGCCGTGCCGCGTGACGTCTCCGTGACCGGCGCCGACGACCAGCCGTTGTCGACGGTCATCGAACCGAACCTGACCACCGTCCGCCTGCCCTCACAGCTCCTTGGCGAAATGGCGGCCGCGCAGGTGCGCGGCATCCTGAACGGCGAGCCCGCCCAGGCGCTCCCCACCGTGCTGCCCACCGAAGTCGTCTTCCGCGACTCGACCGGCGCCGCCCCGACGCATTAGGGCTGTCACCGCCCCATCACCGAACGCGCACCGAGAGCTGCAGCGCTCGACAGCGAACTAGCCAGGACCGCCGTCGTCAATCCTCACGGCGAACCTGGGCTCCAGGAGGTCCACCCGCCGTCCGCGGCTTGACCGCCTGACGATCACGACAGGTGACAACCGAGGCGCCGGCCTCCTCCGCCTGCACCAGATTCGATGCCGGAAACCCCAATGAAGTCAACACGTCAAGCGCTTGACCCATGACTTCGCGGCGACCTATGGTGAACCCCCATGGATGCGGTCCACTGACCGCGAGACGACCGGCGATGGGTGCATCGCGGGCGATCCGAGGAGGCCCCGATGGCGGAACCGAGCCGGCACGGCGATGCTGGCGAACAAAGCGGGATCGCGATCGTCGGCGGATCGGTCGCCGGTGTCGCGGCGGCCGACGCCGTCCGGCGCGCGGGGTACCAGGGCCCGGTGTGGCTCATCGAAGCGCAGCCGCACGAGCCCTACGACCGGCCACCGCTGTCCAAGCAGGCGTTGTCGCCGGCCACCGCCGCGGACGGCGCCGAGCCGGCGTCGTACCGCCTGCGCGAGCCCCAGCACTGGGGGCGACTGGGGATTACCCTGCGCACCGGCGTGGCCGCCACGAGCCTGGACGTCGCCGCGCGCCGAATCCGGCTGGCCGACGGCACGGAGTACGCGTGCCAAGCAATGGTGCTGGCCCCCGGAGCCGAGCCCCGACCCCTCCCGTTCGCTGTCGACGATGCGCCGGTCCATGTGTTGCGTGGGCTGGGCGATGCGCGCGCGCTGGCCGCCGCGCTGCGCCTCGCGCAGCGGCTGCTCGTCATCGGCGCGGGATTCGTCGGTCTCGAGGTGGCCTCCGCCGCTCGCGCCCATGGGGTCGACGTCACGGTCGTCGAGATCGCACCAGCGCCGCTCGCGCCGCTGGTCGGCAGTCCGGCCGCCGACTATCTCCTGGCGCGCCACCGGGCAGCCGGCACCGCCATCGCATGCGGCCGATCGGTCCACGCTGTGCGCCGGCAGGGAGCGGCACTCGTTGCACTCCTGGACGACGGCAGCGAGCTGACCGCCGACACGGTCGTCGCGGGCATCGGGGTGCGGCCCGCCACCGACTGGCTCAACGGCTCGGGCATCGAGCTGACGGACGGGATCGTCGCCGACGAGCGGCTGCGCGCCGGCGCTGCCGGTGTCTACGCGTGCGGCGACGCGGTCCGCTGGACCAACCCGCTCTACGGCCAGGCCATGCGCATCGAACACTGGACGACCGCGCGGGAGCAGGGCGAGCGGGCCGGGACGAACGCCGCGCTCTTCGCCATGACAGGGCAGCCCGGACAGGTGTTCACGCACGTGCCGTACGTGTGGTCGGACCAGCTCGGGCTGAAGCTGCAATTCGTCGGCCGCCGGCTGCCCGGCAGCGCGACCGTCGTCGAGCGCAGCGACGAGGGCGGCCACGTCAGCACGCACTGGCTCGACGGCCGGCTGATCGGCTGCACGGCCATCAACTCGCCCAAGGACGCCATGCTGGCCCGCCGCACGATCCAGACCCAGTGCCTGGAGGAACGGCCACCGGCGCCTCCGGCCTCACCGCCCGAACCCGGCCTCGCCGCCGGCCACCAGAGGAGATGACCTTGACCGAGCCGACGGCTCCGACAATCGCATTCGACCCGACGGACCCCGCGTTTCTCGCCGACCCGTACCCGATCCTCGACGCGGTCCGCGAGAGCGACACCCCGGTGGCGTACGCGCCGGCGATCGACAAGTGGATCGTGACCCGGCATGCGGACGTCCGCGCATGCCAGCGGGAGGCGCGGCTCGGCCGCGTCTTCGACCACATGTACACGCCCGAGCAGATCTCCGCGCAGCCACGCGACCCGCGCTGGGTCAACTTCTGGGAAGCCGAGCGCTTCAGCCTGCTGGAGCTCGAACCGCCGGCGCACGACCGGATTCGCTCCCTGGTGTCCGCGGCGTTCACCCCGCGGCGCGTGCTGGACCTCCGGCAGCCGGCGCGGCAGCGCGCCGCCGAGTTGCTGTCGCCGCTGCGCGAACGCGCCAGCTTCGACCTGCTGCACGACTATGCCATGCCGTACTCGATATCGATCATCTGCGAGCTGCTCGGCGCCGACCGCAGCTACGAGCAGCTCTTCCTCGACTGGGCCCACAGCATGGTGCGGATGTACGAGGTCGACACCAGCGAGCAGCACGCCGCCGAGGCCGATCAGGCGGCGCGGGATTTCGTGGCGTGCATACGTGAGCTCATCGCCGACACGCGGAGAAGCCCGCGCGACGGCCTGATCTCGGCCCTCGTGTCGGTCCACGACGAGGACGACACGCTCAGCGAGGCAGAGATCATCTCGACGGTCATCGTGCTGCTCAACGCCGGCCACGAGGCGACGGTCAACACGACCGGCAACGGGATCGCCGCGCTGCTGACGCACCCCGACCAGTGGCAGCGGCTCCTCGCCGGCGAGGTTGAGCCGCGCCAGGCGATCGAGGAGCTCATCCGCTGGAACCCGCCGCTGCAGATGTTCGAGCGCTGGGCCCTCACCGAGGACATCACCATCGGCGGCGTCGCCATCCCGTTCGGCGCCAAGGTCGCGATGCTCTACGGCGCGGCGAACCGCGATCCACGAGTCTTCGACCATCCCGAACGGCTCGACATCGGCCGGGCCAACGCATCGCGCCACGTGAACTTCGGCGGCGGTATCCACGCGTGCCTCGGCGCACCGCTGGCGCGCATCGAGCTTGAGGCGAGCTTCAGCCTGATCCGCGAGCTGTGCCCCGACCTGCGGCTGGTGAGCGAGCCGAAGCACACGAACGCATTCGTCATCTGGGGCTACGAGGCCGTTCAGGTGAGCGCTCAGCGGGCGGCCTGAATGTCGTTGCATCGAGAACACTTGGAGGCAGGAATGGCTCATCTGCGCATCGACACGGTCGCCTGCAAAGGACACGGCTTGTGCTTCTTCGGCTGGTCCCAGCTCTTCGATCTCCGCGAGGACGGCATCGCCGTCGGGCTGGTCGACGAGATCCCTCCCGACCTTCGCCAGGACGCCGAGGACGCGGCGGCCGCATGCCCCGAGCGGGCCATTCTCATCGTCGAAGCACCGTAGCGGCCCTGTCGTCGCGGGGCCGGGGCGAGGCTCGATCGGCCAGGTGGTGCGGTGCGGCCCGTTCCTTCGACCCGGCGGTCACGCCGGCTCCCGCGAGCTTGAGCGAGGGAGCCGGCGCTCCCGCGAGCTTGAGCGAGGGATGACGACGCGATAGGTTGGACCTCCAACCACTGCTCATGAGCAGCGCCTGTCCGGCGAGTCGAAATGGGGGCCCTCAATGAGCGGCTACGCCGGCGGTCGCGGGCTGCATCAGTCCCGCGACCAGCTCATCCGCTCGGCGATCCGGCGGCCGGCGGCCGGCCGATGACGTCCCCCGACATCAGCTGCTGCGGCCCGGCCCGGCCGCCCGCGCCGGACGACGTGCGCGAGCCGGCGGCCGGCCGCCCGCCGGCGGGATCCCCTCACGCGTCCCGCCGCCCTGCCGGCATCCGCGACGCGGTAACCGTGTCCGGCGGGCGCTATCTGGTCGGCGGCGACGACCCCGACGCGAACCCGGGCGACGGCGAGGGACCGGCGCGCGCGGTCACGGTCTCCGGCTACGGCATCGGACGGTTCACCGTGACCAATCGGCAGTTCGCCGCGTTCGTCAAGGCGACCGGTCATGTGACCGACGCCGAGCGCTACGGGTGGTCCTATGTGTTCTGGTCGCTGGTGCCCCCCGAGGCCCGGGCTGACGTGATCGACGCGCGGGTTGCTGAGGCCCCGTGGTGGCGCGGCGTTCGCGGTGCCGACTGGCGCCACCCACGGGGCCGAGGCTCGAGCAACGGCCGGCTGGCGAACCACCCGGTCGTGCACGTCTCCTGGCACGATGCCGTCGCATACGCCGCCTGGGCCGGCGGCCGGTTGCCGACCGAGGCCGAATGGGAGATCGCCGCGCGCGGCGGCCTGGCCGGCGCGACCTACCCCTGGGGTGACGAGCTGGCGCCACGAGGGCGGCGGCGCTGCAACATCTGGCAAGGCGCGTTTCCCGGCTACGGACGCGGCGATCTCGACGATGTCGGCACGGTGCCCGTCGACAGCTTCGCCCCCAACGGATACGGCCTGTACAACATGGCCGGCAACGTCTGGGAGTGGTGCGCCGACCGGTGGAGCACCACCTGGCACCACGCCGAGAGCGCCGCCACCCGCATCGACCCGCGGGGTCCCGAGGACGGCGCCGACCACGTCGTGCGCGGCGGCTCGTATCTGTGCCACGTCTCCTACTGCAACCGCTACCGAGTCGCGGCCCGGACGCACAACAGCCCGGACTCCTCGACCGGCCACACCGGCTTTCGCTGCGCGATCGACGTCACCGGGTAGGCGTGACGTCCGCGAACGTTGTCCGCGCGAGACACGGAGTCTGGCGGCGACCCTGCCCGGGTGGAGACGGCGGGACAACTCCCCGTCCAGGTCGAGGCCCTGGTGGACCCGGACGGGGAACGAACGGCCGGGATTGACTACCCGTGCTGGTGTGGCTCTTCGGCCGACACGCGAAGACGCGTCGCGTCGAAGGCCCATGGGAGAATCGCCGTCATGGGCTGGGGCCCATCCGGAGTCGCGACGAGTAGCTGCGCGCCTCCGTGCTCCCAGAGAAGTTGCCGGCAACGCCCGCACGGCATGAGCAGCTCGCCCTCGCCATCGACACACACGAACGCCACCAGCCGGCCGCCGCCGGAAGCGTGCAACGCCGAGACCAGGCCGCACTCAGCGCACAAGCCCAGCCCGTAGGAGGCGTTGGCTACATTGCAGCCGACGACGACCCGCCCGTCGTCGACGAGCGCGGCCGCGCCGACGGGGAAGTTCGTGTAGGGAGAATAGGCTCTGGCCATGACCGCTACGGCAGCGGCTCGCAGCGATACCCAGTCGATCCCGGGCACGTTCGGCGGTGTGGTACTCACCGATCGACCTCCACCAGGGATCGTTGCTGCGCCGGCCCGGCCGTCTGTGCCGTCGGCCTGAGGTTGATCCGGGGAATGATGGTCTCGCCATAGGCGGCCAGGGTTGCGTCCTTCGCGTCGTGCTGCAGGTACAGCGCGAACTGATCCACGCCGAGCGAGCGCAGCTGCTCCAGCCGCTCCACCTGCGCTGCCGGTGGGCCGATCAGGCAGAACCGGTCGATCACCTCGTCGGGGACGAAGTCCGTGTGCGCGTTACCCGCCTTGCCGTGCGAGTTGTAGTCGTAGCTCCCGCGACCGGCGATGTAGTCCGACAGCGCCTTGGGGACGGCGGCTCCGTCGGCGCCGTAGCGGGCGACGATGTCGGCGACGTGGTTGCCGACCATGCCGCCGAACCAGCGGCACTGGTCTCGGCCCCAGGCCAACCCGCCGGCCGACCCGTCGGTGACGTACGCCGGCGCGGCCACGCAGATCGTGATCGACTCCGGATCCCGGCCGGCGGACGCGGCGGCCTCGCGGACGGCCCGGATCGACCAGGCGGTGATGTCGGGGTCGGCCAGTTGCAGGATGAACCCGTCGGCGATCTCGCCGGTGAGGGCGAGCATCCTGGGGCCGTAGGCGCCGACCCAGATCGGCAGCCGGGACTGCTCCCCCCAGGCAAAGCGCAGCTGGTTGCCCTTGTAGTCGGCCGCCTGCCCGTTGGCCAGTGGCCGGATCACCCCGATGGCGGCGCGCAGCTCGGCCAGCGTGACCGGCTTGCCGTTGATCACCCGCACCGCCGAGTCGCCCCGCCCGATGCCGCAGACCGTACGGTTGCCGAACATGTGGTTCAGCGTCGCGAACAGCGAGGCGGTGACCGTCCAGTCGCGGGTCGCCGGGTTGGTCACCATCGGCCCGACCGTGACCCGGTGCGTGGCCGCGAGAATCTGCGAGTAGACGACGAACGGCTCCTGCCAGAGCAGGTGCGAGTCGAACGTCCACACGTGCGAGAACCCGTAGTTCTCGGCCCGCTGGGCGAGGTCGACCACCCGCCATGCTGGCGGATCGTTCTGCAGCACAATCCCGAAATCCACCGGTCCTCCTAGATGAGGTTCTGCGAGAGCTCGCGCTTGACGAAGCGGCCGTGGCGCTTGGACCCGACGTAGCCGGTCTCGTCCTTGATCACGACACCGCGGGACAGGACCACGTCGACATGCCCGTCGATCTCCCAGCCCTGCCAGGCCGAGTAGTCCATGTTCATGTGGTGGGTGCGGCCCTCGCCGATGCCGATCGAGGTGTGACCGTTCGGGTCGTACACGACGACATCGGCGTCGGCGCCCGGCGCGATCACGCCCTTCCTGCCGTAGAGGCCGAACATCCGGGCCGGGGTGGTGCAGCACACGTCGACCCACCGTTCGAGTGAGATCCGGCCGTCCTTGACGCCCTGGAAGAGCAGGTCCATCCGGTGCTCGACCGAGCCGATGCCGTTGGGAATCCTGGCGAAGTCGCCGATCCCCATCTCCTTCTGATCCTTCATGCAGAACGGGCAGTGGTCGGTGGACACCGTGGTCACGTCACCGGTACGGATGTACCGCCACAGCTCGTCCTGATGGCCCTCGGCCCGGGCCCGCAGCGGCGTCGAGCAGACCCACTTGGCCCCTTCGAAGTCGCCCCACCGCTCGCTCCGGGCGCCGAGCTGCTCCTCCAGCGACAGGTACAGGTACTGCGGGCAGGTCTCGCCGAACACGTTCTGGCCGGCATTGCGGGCCTCGGCGATGCGGGCCAGCGCTTGCTTGGCCGACACGTGCACGACGTAGAGCGGCGCGCCGGTGAGGTCGGCCAGCATGACCGCCCGGTGGGTGGCCTCCTGCTCGGCCTGCCACGGCCGCGTGACGCCGTGGAAGTACGGGCCGGTATCACCGCGTGCGAGGGCCTGCTGGACGAGCACGTCGATGGCTGAGCCGTTCTCGGCGTGCATCATGATCAGCCCGCCGTTGCGGGCCGCGGTCTGCATGGCCCGCACGATCTGGCCGTCGCTCGACAGGAACACGCCCGGGTACGCCATGAACAGCTTGAAGCTGGTGATGCCCTCCGCGATGAGCTCGTCCATGGCCTTGAGCGACTCGTCGTTCACGTCGCCGATGATCTGGTGAAACGCGTAGTCGACCGCGCAGGCGCCGGCGGCCTTCTCGTGCCAGCGTGCGACCTGGTCCTGCACCCGCTGCCCGTGGGCCTGCACGACGAAGTCGACGATCGTGGTCGTTCCGCCCCACGCGGCCGCCCGCGAGCCCGTCTCGAAGGTGTCCGAGGCGAACGTGCCGCCGAAGGGCATCTCCATGTGGGTGTGCGCGTCGATGCCGCCGGGGATCACGTACTTGCCGGTGGCGTCGATCGTGGTCGCCGGCTCGATCCCGATGGTGTCGGCGACGCCGGGAGCCAGCAGTGCGGCGATCCGTTCGCCGTCGATGACGACATCGGTGAGGCTGCTGCCGGTGGACGACACCACGGTGCCGCCCTTGATGATCACGTCAGGCATCTGTACTCCTCAGGGCATGACTGTCCGCCGGTAGGAGTCCGGCCGCCGGTCGCGATAGAACTGCCAGTCGTTGCGGACCTTGGTGATCTCGTCGAGCTCGAGATCCCGGATCACGAGCTCCTCGTGGTCCTCGGAGGCGACCTCACCGACGTAGTTGCCCCGCGGGTCGACGAAGTACGACGAGCCGTAGAAGTGCGGCGCGTCCGCGCCGAACTCGCCGACCTCCTGGCCGATGCGGTTGCTGGCCGCGACGAAGTACTGGTTGGCCGCGGCCGCGGCCGGCTGCTCGAGCTGCCACAGCCGGTTGGACAGGCCCGGCTTGGTCGCCGACGGGTTGAACACGATCTGCGCGTTGTTCAGCCCCAGCTCGCGCCAGCCCTCCGGGAAGTGCCGGTCGTAGCAGATGTAGACGCCGATCCGGCCGGCCGCCGTGTCGAACACCGGGTACCCCAGGTTTCCCGGCCGGAAGTAGAACTTCTCCCAGAAGTTCGGCAGGTGCGGGATGTGATGCTTGCGGTACTTGCCCAGCAGCGTGCCGTCGGCATCGATCACCGCGGCCGTGTTGTAGTACTCGCCCTCGTTGGCCACCTCGTAGATGGGCAGCACGATCACCAGGTGCAGCTCCTTGGCCAGCGCCTGGAACCGCTCGGTGGTCGGCCCGGGGATGGGCTCGACGTACTGGTAGTACTTCTGGTCCTGCACGGCGCCGAAGTACGGCCCGTAGAACAGCTCCTGGAACCCGATGACCTGCACGCCCTGGCCGGCCGCCTCGCGGGACAGTGCCTCGTGCCGGGCGATCATGGATTCCTTGTCGCCCGTCCAGGCGACCTGGGTTACTGCTGCGCGTACCACGCCCATGCGTGCTCCAATGCCTATCGCGTCGGTTCGTCGTGACGAATGGTTGCTAGGACGAGCTCACGGCCGGCGTGGCTCGGTTCGCCGGCCGGGGCGATGGTGACCGCGGTCGCGAGGTCCCGCATCGCCGCGTCGAGGCGGTCAGGCGTGTCGGTCCGCAGTTCGAAGAGTGGCGCGCCGCGCGTGACCGGGTCGCCGGGTTTGGCCAGGCAGACGACTCCGGCGGCCGCCTGAACGGCGTCCTCCTTCCGAGCCCGACCGCTTCCGAGTCGCCATGCGGCCCGGGCAACCTGCATCGCGTCGAGCGTGTCGACCCGGCCGTCCGTTGCTGCCGTGACGCGTTCGACATGGCGCGGCGCGGGCAGTGCGGCGTCCGGATCGCCGCCCTGGGCGAGGACCATGGCCCGCCAGGTGTCCATCGCCTTGCCCGACGCCAGGACCGCGGCCGGATCGGCGTCGACGCGGGCCAGGCGCAGCATCTCGTCGGCCAACGCCAGGGTGAGCGACACGACGTCCGCCGGGCCGCCCCCGGCGAGGACGTCGAGCGCCTCGGACACTTCGACGGCATTGCCAACGGCGTGACCGAGCGGGGTGGACATGTCCGTCAACAAGGCGGAGACGCTGACGCCGTGCGCCGCACCGAGGTCGATCATGGTGTGCGCAAGCTCGGTAGCGGCCCCGGCCTCTGTCATGAAGGCACCGGTGCCCACCTTCACGTCGAGCACCAGGTTGCGCGGGCCCGCGGCGATCTTCTTGCTCATGATCGACGCGGAGATCATCGGAATGGATGCCACGGTCGCGGTGGCATCGCGCAGCGCGTACAGGGCGCGATCGGCCGGCGCAAGGTCCTCCGACGCCGCGCAGATGGCTCCGCCGACGCCGTCGAGCTGTCGCACGAACTCCTCGACGGCCAGATCGGCGCGCCATCCGGGGATCGACTCCATCTTGTCGAGCGTGCCGCCGGTGTGGCCGAGGCCGCGGCCCGCCATCTGCGGGACGATGGCGCCGCACGCGGCCACGAGCGGCACGAGGATCAGGGAGATCTTGTCGCCGACGCCGCCGGTCGAGTGTTTGTCCACGGTGGGTCTCGGTAGCCGCGACAGGTCGACGCGCCTACCGGAGTTGATCATGGCGCGGGTCCACTGCGCGATCTCTCTCGGGCTCATGCCGTTGAGGTAGATCGCCATCAGCAGCGCCGCCATCTGTTCTTCCGCAACGGTGCCGTTGGTGTAGGCGGCGATGGCCCAGTCGATCTGGGCATCGGTCAGTGCTCCGCCGTCGCGTTTGGTGGCGATCACATCGGTGGCGGTCAGGTCCTGCACGCGGGGCTACTCTCCTTCGACGAGATTTGGCGTTACCAGCCCTGTCGGGCATACAGGCCGGCACCGGGCGGCGGGTTGTCCCTCGTGATCAGCGCTTGGAGCAGTTGGCGACTCAGGCCCGTCCGCAGCGACTCGGTGCCGGCCCGGCCGACGAGGTTGTCCTGCTCGTCGGGGTCGACCTGCAGGTCGAAGAGCTGTTCGCTGCCGTCGCCGTAGACGGTGTACCGGTATCGAGCGGTGCGCAGCGTACGAGCGAAGCCGTCAGCGTCGCCGTTCCAATGCGTCGCGTAGCTCTCGATCAGGATCGAGTCTCGGCTTGGCGCGGGATGCTCTCCGGAGCCGATTCGGCCGAGACTTCGGCCGTGCAGTGCGCGCAGGTCCCACCTGACGGAAGCGTCGGCGGCCTCGAATCTCGGCAGTCTCGGCTCCGCGACGCCGCAGAGATCCAGGATGGTTGGCGCGAGATCCGTCAGCTCGACGAGGCTGTCGTCGACGGCTCCGGCGGCAATGCCCGGACCGGCGATGAGGAGCGGGACCCGAATACACGCGTCGTAGTGCCTGTTCCACTTGCCGAGGAGCCCGTGGTCGTAGAGCAGTTCCCCATGATCGCTGGTGAAGATCAGATACGTGTCGTGCAGCCTGCCTGAGTCGATCAGCGCTTGCCGGAGGCGACCGAACTGCTGGTCGAGATGGATCAGGTCCGCGAAGTAGATCTGGCGTGCGTTGCGGCCGGCCTCGTCGTAGGTGGCGCACGGACCTCGCTTCGCCGACGAGAAGATGGTCGGAGCGTTCGGGTCACTGGCCCACTCGGCGGGTACCGGCGCGGGGATGGCCGCCTCGTTGACCAACGGCAGGAGCTCTTCAGGAGCGCAGAACGGGTTGTGCGGTTGGACGTACCCGACCTGTGCGAACAGCGGCTCGCTACCCGAGTGCGCGGTAAGGCGGTCGACGGCTCGATCGGTGATCCACGCCGACTGTGATACTTCCTCCGGAAACGGAAGAACGTAACTCTCAGCCGTGTCCAGCGGCCGCTCGTCGGAGGCCCACCGCCAGGCGCGCCGCGCCTTCTCGATGTCTTCGCGCAGCCCGGCGTACGGTTCCGTCCGCAAGGCCGGGTGCATGGTCATCCAGACCGTGGCCAACGCCGCCGGGTAATGCAGCGGGTGCGTGGTACGGACCCAGTCCAGCCATGGTCCGACGCGCACGTCCTCCGTCACATCGGTGTGGTCGAACCCGTATTGGCGGTAGTCGGGGTAGAAGGTCTCCAAGTTCGGCTGAAAGTGGAGTTTGCCGTGCAGGCTCGTCCTCCACCCCGCGCGTTGCAGTTCGCGCATGAATGTGGGTATCGCTGGGTCGAGACGATACCCACACTCGAGCACACCGTGTGCTGACGACGGCAAGCCGGTGGCCAGGGACGCTCGTGCCGGGCTGCAGACCGGATTGGGCGTGAACGCGTTGCGGAACGTCGTCCCGGAGTCCCGCAGCCACTCCAGGTTCGGCAGCGGGGCCGCTCCGTCGAACGCCGCTTCGAGCCACTTCGCGGCAAGTTGATCGACGATGACGAGCAGGACATTGGGGGGCGTCGCGGACTTGTGCGTCGGTGTAGGCATAACGATATGGGCTCCTGAACTCCCTCAATCATCGAGCGGTCGCGCCTCCCGGCGCCCTAGTAGCTCCCGGCAGTCGTCATGTAGCGGCGTAGCAGGGTGCTCCCGATGAGCTTCCACAGCCGGTCGAAGACGAACCCGAGGATGCCCAGGAAGAGGATTCCGACGAAGATCGCATCGGTCCGGAAGTAGATTCGCGCATTCCAAATGAGGTAGCCGAGACCGCTCTGGGTCGCGAGCGCCTCCGCTGCGACGATCACGAGGAAGGCGTTCGCCAACGCGAGCCGCATGCCGGTGAACATGTACGGAACGCTCGCCGGGATCGACACGGTCAGCACGGTCGCCAGCCGGCTCGCGCCGACGCACCGGGCCGCACTGATCTTGTCCGGGGGCACGGCGCCCACGCCGGCAGCGGTGTTGACCACCACCGTGAACCCGGCGGCGTAGGCGACAAGGTAGACCTTCGAGACTTCGCCGATGCCGAACCAGAGAATGAACAGGGACGTGAGCGCAATCGCGGGAATGAACCGAAAGAAATGCACGAAGGGGTCGATCACCGCACGCCCATACGGCGAGATGCCCGCGATGACGCCGAGCGGGAGCGCGATCGCGCAGCCCAGGAGCCAGCCGAGCAGGATCCGCCGGATCGACACACCTACGGCCGACCACAGCGTTCCGTCGTCCCACAGCTCACCCGTCGCGCGCAGCGTCTGGGCGGGGGTAGGTAGCAGCGTCGGGTCAGCGCGCACGGAAGCCAGGGTCCAGACGCCGATGAATGCTGCAACCGCTAGGATCGAGATTGCGACTCGAAGCCATCGCCGGCCCACAGTTTACTCACCTCCTCCTCGATGTCCGCTTCGACTTTGCTGGCCAGATCCACGAACTCCGGCGCGAACTCATCTCGCGGGTACGGCATGGCGATCTCATACGTCGTTCTGATCGTCGACTGCGGCGGTGCCGTCATCACGGCAACCTTGGTCCCGAGCAGGACAGCCTCACGAATATCGTGCGTCACGTAGATGACCGTGCGCGGCTCGTCCTGCCAGAGACTGACCAGCTCCCGCTGGAGCAACCGACGGGTTTGGGCGTCCAGCGCCGCGAACGGCTCGTCCATGAGCAGCACGCTCGGGTTCGACGCGAGAACTCTGGCGATCTGCACCCGCTGCTTCATTCCGCCGGACAGCTGATGCGGATACTTGCTCGCCGCACGATGCAGACCAACCTTCCGCAGATACTGATCCACGGTCGCCGCGCGGACACTCCGAGGCACGCGCTGCATCCGAAGCCCGTACTCGACATTGCGGCGTACGTTGAGCCACTCCATGAGTGGGGTGTCCACGCTCTGGAACACCATTGCCCGGTCCGGCCCCGGCCCATGGACAACTCCGCGACTGGTCTGCGCAAATCCTTCGGTCGGCTTGGCGATACCCGCCAGCACTCGCAGGAGGGTCGACTTCCCGCATCCGCTCGGCCCGACGATCACGAAGAACTCGTTGTCGCCGATCTCGAGGTCGAGGTGGCGCAGCACCCACTCCCCTCGCTGTTTCGGGGTGAAGTTGATGCCGACGTCACGGAACCTGATCGAGCCGTCGGCCGATGTCGCAGCGTCTGTCATGGCTCGAACGCCGCTCAGCTCGACCATGCGGTGACACTGCCGGGCTCGACGGCCTCCATCGCGCGCAGGTCGAAGTAGGACTTGAGCTCGCCCGTTGCGTTGTTGACGCCCTTGGACGCCAGGAACGTCCGCTCCTGCTCCAACCAGTCCACCTGATTCGAGGTGAACTTGAACGAGAATGCTTCCACGGCAACCACAGGCTCGATGGCCGACGCTTGCGCCTTGACGGCCTTCGCATCGATGGCGGCCGCCTGGCTGGGGTTCGCGATGGTGAAGGTGATGGCATCGCGATAGGCGGTGAGCACGCGCTTCAGGAGATCCTGGTTGTCAGCGACCCAGCTCGCCTTGGCCACGAGATAGATCCCCTGCGCCCCCGTTCCGATCACCGAGCTGTCGTCCCCGATCACTGACAGGTTCTTGTCCGCCTTCACCTGAGCCACGCCGTCGGCCCAGACGAATCCGGCGTCGACGTGGCCCGACTTCAGTGCGCCGACCAGCTCGAACAGCCCGGGCAGCGCGACGAGCTCCACGTCCGTCAGCTGCTGGTTCTTCACGTACTGGCGGGTGATGTTCTCCTCGGCGGTGCCCGTGACGTAACCGATCTTCTTGCCGGCCAGCTCGCTCGGCGAGGTGATCGGCTTGCGCGCGGCGAGCTGATTGAACCCGGCCTTCGGCGATGCAACCGCTCCGACGACCTTCAACCCGGGCGACAGCGCGGACAGCATGCCGAAGTCGAGCGCCGGAGCGATGTCGGCCTGGCCGGCAATCACTGCCTTGATGCCGTCAACGCCGGTCTGATAGGTCTCCGGCGTCACGGTGACGTTCTGCTTCGCGAAGTACCCCTGATCCATCGCAACCCACATGGGCAGCCCGATCACAAAGCTGTCGGTCGTGATTCGCACATTGGCCGCCGCGTTGCTGTTCGGCCCGGACGCTCCCGTAGTGGACCCACCGCCGCCCGAACCCGAGCACGCGGCCAGCAGCATGGCAGTCGCCGCGGCAAGAGCGGCGCATAAGGAACGATTGCGGCGGTTTCGTGAGGGCACGGAGATCTCCTTCGACGTGATGGTTGGGCACGCAAAAGCCCGGCGTGGTCGGGCATGCAAGAGCCGGCGTGGCTGGGCACACGAAAGCCGGCGTGGTTGGGCACGCAAAGGCCGAGGTGGTTGGGCATGCAAACGCCGAGGTGGTTGGGCATGCAAAGGCCGAGGTGGCCGGGCACTCGAAGGCCCGGCGCGCCGCGGGCAGGTCAGGTTCGGGCGAAGCTCAGGCGCACCTGTTCGGCCAGGTAGTGCGCCACCGTGTAGATCACAACGTCGCCGGTGGCCAGCAGCGACTGCTGGTGGACGCGCACCAGCGGCTGCCCTTGCTGGACGCGGAACAGATCGGCGAGGTCACCGTTGGCAGCGACCGCGTCGAGCACACCCTCCATGCGGTCAACGGTGATGCCCGCCTGCTCTCCGAGCAGGTCGATGATCGTGACGTTGAGCTCGCACAGCGGCACCAGGTCGATCTGTCGATTGCGCACGACCATCGGCGCGTAGTCGCGCAGCAGGACGGCCGGCGTGTCGTCGATGCAGAAGAGGCGTTCGACGCACCACGCCTTCTCCTCCGGGCCGAGCCGAAGAGCCTTGCCGATCTCCGACGGCGGCAGTGCGGGCACCGCGGCAGCATGGGCCAGCCGCGGCGTCCGGCCGGCGTCCGCGATGACGTCGCGAATCGGCTTGATCGCGAGAAGGCTCAGCGAAACCTGCGAACCGGGCTCTCGCACGATCGTCCCAACGCCCCACCGGCGCTCGACGAGCCCGTCGAGCACCAGCTGAGCCAATGCCTCACGCACCGTGTTGCGGCTGACGCCGAGTCGACCGGCCAGATCCTTCTCGTTCGGAAGCTGACTTCCGGGCGGAAAGTCACGACTGATGACTTGGCGAAGCTGCTCCGCAGCCGCGCTGGCGATCGGGCGGTACCGTGGCACGATCCCTCCCCAGATGATGGAGGACTGGAGGTCCAACCTCTTGTGCCGGAAGTTTGGCGCGTTCGAGCCATCGATGTCAACGGTCCACCGGGCACAACTTTGTTGTGGCACAGTGCAGGTCACGGTCGGTGCTGAGCCGCCGACGGCCATGACCTTCGTCCGTCGGGGTCACGTCCACGCAAGGGGTGTACGAATCGCCCGCGTTTGAGGCGGTCGAGGAGATGCGGACGGTCGCCGCGACCCTTCAGCCCTTTCCGGTGCCGGACAGGCGGTCCTCGACCTTGCCGGCCTGGCCCGCGTCGGCGGCCAGCCGCGCGCGGGCCTTCTCGTCGCCGAGCAGCGACCAGCGCAGGAAGTCGGTCGTGGCCGCGGCCACCGCGTCGAAGTCCTTGCCCGGGCCGAGGTACGGCCGCAGGTGGTCGCCGGCCGGTAGGTCCAGCAGCGCCTTGGGCCAGGGCAGGGGGTCGTACGCCTCGGTGGCGCCCTCGAACTTCACCACGCTGTCGGCGCGGCCGTGCACGAACAGGATCGGCGCCGGCGCCCCGGTGTAGCCGACCCCGAAGGGCCACTGGCCGCCGGCGAGGACGATGCCGGCCTTGAGCCGCGCGTCGCGGTGCTTGGTGAACATGCCGACCGTCGTCATGCCGCCGAGCGAGTGCCCGGCCGCCGCGACGCGGTCCCTGTCGATGCGGCCGGAGAGCGGGTCGCCCGGCGCGGTATCGAGCGCCAGCACGGCGCTCAGCACGGCCGCGTTGTCGCCGGGCTGGTTGACGATGTCCTGGTCGTCGAGCTGCTGCTGGCCACGCGCCGAGTGCGGGAAGGTCGGGGCGACGACGATGAAGCCGGCGGCCGCCCACGTCCTGAGCAGCGGCAGGTAGTCGTCCGGGGTGCGGGTGTACCCGTGGCTGAACACCACGACCGGGTGCCGCCCCTCGGACGCGGGCTGCACCACCAGCGTGGGCAGCGGCCGGTCGGTCCCGTTGGCCAGGGTCAGCGTCCGCTCGGTGACCGCCGCGGGCGAGGCTGACGGACCGGGCGAGGCTGACGGCCCGGGCGAGGCTGACGGCCCAGGCGAGGCCGGAACGCTACCACCACGTCCACAGCCGGCGAGCAGGCCGGCCACCAGCACGCCGGCGAGAGCGCCGCGAATCAGCCGCATGCGCGATCGTACCGCCATCGATGTACAGCAGCGGGGCACCGGCGCGATCCGGGTCACGTCGAGCGGGTGAGTTTGTCCAGGTACGGACGGTGGTTTGAGAAGATCGAGGTGTGCCGCGCAGACCGCACGCCGTGGTGACCGAGCCCCTCGGAGCCCTGCTCGCCAGCGTGCCCAAGAGCCGCCCCAGCTGGCTGACCGTGGTCAAGACGACCGTGGCGGCGACCTTGGCGTGGGTGTTCGCCCGGCAGCTCGGGGAGAACGTGGCGGTACTGTTCGCGCCGATCGTGGCGGTGCTGACGCTGCAGGCCAGCGTGTACGGGTCGATCGCCACCGGGCTGCAGCTGCTGTTCGCCAACCTCGTCGGCACGGCGCTGGCCATCGCCTGGACGCAGGCACTCGGGCTGACCTGGTGGTCGCTGGCGCTCGGGGCGTTCGTCGCGCTCGTCGTGGCCCGGCAGGTGACCAACACTCCCCTGGCGCGCAACCAGCTCACCATCGCCACGCTCGCGGTGCTGCTGCTGGCGCCGGTGGCCCGGGGGTACGGCCAATGGCGCTTCATCGACGTCGCCATCGGCTCGGCCGTCGGGCTCACCATCGCCGTCGTCGTGCCCGAGCCGCCCCGCATCAGGCATATCCACGCCACCCTCGACACCTGGGGGTGGGCGTGCGCGAAGGTGCTGCGCGCGATCGCCGACGAGCTGGGGGCCCGGACGCAGGCGCTCGAGGGGGACCGGCGCCACGACTGGATCGCCGAGTCGCGCAAGCTCAACGACGTCAGCGCGGAGGCCTCGGCGGCCGTCGCCGGGGTCGAGGAGATCACGGTGCTCAACCTGTTCGCCAAGCGGCTGCGGCGCGACATCGTGCACGCCCAGCGCCGGCAGCTGTGGCTGGTGCGGCTCACGCTGCAGGTGCGGGCCATCTCGCTGGCCACCGACCGGCTCTACGACCGGCCCGGGGAGCCGCCGGCCCTCGATCGCGAGACCCTCCGGGCGCTGCTGACCGCCCTCGCCCGGCTGCTGGAGGACCGGCTCGACGGGCGCGAGGCCGACGACCAGTCGCTGCGCTCCGCGCTCATCGCGGCCGTCGAGCGGGTGCACCTCGTGTTCCCGACCGCGCTCGCCGTGCTCGACTCGGTGTCGCTGCTGGGCCGCCTCGACCAGCTGCGCCAGGACATCGGGGGCGAGGAGGCGGAGGCGCTCATCGATCCGGGCACCCTGCCGCGCGCCGACTGAAACTTGGTTCAAGTTTCGGAACAACCCCTCGGACGGGTTGACAAGACATCGATGAAGGCGTTTATTGGCAGCCACTCTGCCTAATCGGAGGAACCCGCCCATGAAACGCCGCTCCAAGCTCCTCATCGTCTTCACCGCCACGGCCGTGGCCGGGGCGCTCGGCGTCCTCGGGATCACGGCCGCCACCGCCGCGACCGCCGGGCCGATCACCGGGCTCGGCGGCAAGTGCGTCGACGTCGCCGGGGCCAGCAGCGCCAACGGCACGGCCGTGCAGCTGTACGACTGCAACGGCTCCACCGCCCAGAGCTGGACCACCGGCGCCGCCGACCACACCGTCCGGGCCCTGGGCAAGTGCCTCGACGTCACCGCCGCCGGGACCGCCAACGGCGCGAAGATCCAGCTGTACGACTGCAACGGCACCACCGCCCAGCAGTGGACGAGCAGCGGCGCCGCGCTGGTCAACGCCGGCTCGGGCAAGTGCCTCGACGCCACGGGCCAGAGCTCGGCCAACGGCACCCGCCTGCAGATCTGGTCCTGCACCGGCGCGGCCAACCAGTCCTGGACGCTGCCCGGCGGCACCACCACGCCCACCACGCCGCCCGCGTCCAGCCTCGACCCGGCCGTCGCCCCCGGCGGCAACTTCGACCTGTCCATCTGGCAGCTGCAGCTGCCGATCGGCAGCCCGGGCGCCCCGACCACCATCCCGCCGTCGCAGCTGAAGGGGCCCGGCGGGTACACCAATCCGGCGTACTTCTTCACCGACAAGACCGACGGCTCGATGACCTTCTGGGCGCCGGAGAAGGGCGTGACCACGCCGAACTCCAACTACGCGCGCTCCGAACTGCGCGAGATGAACGCCGACGGCAGCGCCGCGGACTGGCGGCTGGCCGGGTCGCACAAGCTCTCGGCCACCCTGCGCATCCCGTCGGTGACCCAGAACGTGTGCGTCGGCCAGGTGCACCTCGGCTCCGGCGGCACGTCGACCAAGCCGCTGCTGGAGCTGTACTACCGGCCCAACGGCGACATCATCCTCGGCACCGAGAACTCCCCGGACGGCGGGCAGACCCTGCACACGGTCGGCAACGTCCCGCTCGGCACCAAGTGGAGCTACGTGATCGCCATCGCCGGCGGCAACACGATCAAGCTCACCGTCAACGGCTCGACGACGAGCTATGCGATCCCGTCGTCGTTCAACCAGTACGGGATGTACTTCAAGGCAGGCTCCTACAACCAGTCCTCGTCGGACAGCACGACCAACGGCGCCAAAGTGAAGTTCTATGCCCTGACGGTCAGCCACGGCTGAGCGAGGTTAGGCTTGCCTCCGCAAATTGCAGAAGCGGGGGTACGGCATGGCGCGCGAGGAGTCGCTGAGCGATCTGCTGGGCGGCTGGCGCTCGGCGGTCGAGACCGCGGTGCCGGTGCTCGGGTTCGCCGCCGGCTGGCTGGCCGACGGCCGCTCGATCCCCCTCGCCGCGGGCATCGCGGTGCTGGCCGGCGCCGCCGTGGCCGGATGGCGCATCGCCGCCGGCCGGCGCCCGGTCGGCACCGTGTTCAGCCTGCTCGTGGTGTGCGTCGGCGCGCTGGTGGCGCTGCGCACCGGCCGGGCCGCGGACTTCTTCGGCGTGCGGGTGCTCACGAACGCGGCCTCGGCGCTGGCCTGGGCCGCGAGCATCCTCGTGCGGTGGCCACTGCTGGGCGTGGTGGTCGGCACGGTGCTGGGCCAGAAGACCCGGTGGCGCGCCGACCCGGACCTGCTGCGCGGCTACCAGCACGCCAGCTGGGTGTGGGTGGCGCAGTACCTCGTGCGGCTGCTCGTCTTCGTCCCGCTCTGGTGGGCGGGCACCGTGGTGTGGCTGGCCGCCGCGCAGGCCGCCCTCACCTGGCCCCTGGTGGCGGCGTGCCTGGCGGTGAGCTGGTGGGTGCTGCGCCGCGCCCTGCCCGAGGGCCACCCGGGCATCCGCTACCCGCGAGCCCTGCAGCGCACCTGACGACGGCTACTCGAGCGCGGCCCGTGCCTCGTCGACCGTGTCCGTCAGGGTCAGGACGCGGTCCAGGGCGGTCAGGTCGAAGATGCGCCGGATCCGGGCGTGCGGGCAGACCACCGCGAACCCGCCGGTGTCCAGCAGCCGCTTGTGCACCGACACGAGCACCCGCAGCGCCGTGGAGTCGATGAAGTCGACCTGGGACAGGTCGAGGATCAGGCAGGTGGTGCCCTCGTCGAGGGTCCGCTGCAGCAGCGCGTGCAGCTGCGGCGAGGCGGCCACGTCGAGCGCGCCGGCGGGCGTGACCACCACGCACCCGCCGACGGTGGCCGTCGCGATGCCGTCGGTCATGACCGCTCCCACGGCGTGCTGCGCTGGGTCAATCCTCGTCCCTCTCCTGCTCGGACACGCGGCATGGTACCCGTCGCGGCTGTGTGCGCCGCGGGCCCGTCACCCGCAGGGCCGTGCGGCCGTTGTGCACTCGGACGCGTGTGCGTTGATCCCACGTCTGGACACAGCGGATCGGCGCGCCGTGCCGTTACTCCGACGCGCCGACGGGATGGATGCCATGGACGGGACCGCCACCGATCAGCTCAGCATGACCGCCGCCGAGCTGTCGTTCCTGCTGGCCAGCGGGGATCGGCAGGGGCAGACGCCGCGGCTGCTCGGCCTGGGCGACGCCGACCGCACCGACGCGGTGCTCAGCGCCGGGCTCGGCTCGCTGCTGCTTCGCCACCTGGCCGCCCCGGTCGACGGCAGCCGGCTGGAGATGGCCCCGGCCGTGGCCGCGGTCGCCGCCGGGCTGCACCGGCCGCGCGGCTTCGTGCAGCTCGGGCTCACCGCCGACGACCACGCCGACGGGGCGCTGCTCATCGCCGCCGAGCAGATCCGGATGCTGGTCGCGGCCCGGGCGTACCGCTGCTACGACGTCACCCCGCTGGCCCCCGAGGCCGACGCGCGCGACGCGCTGCTGGCCGTGGCGGACAAGTTCCTGCACCGGCACCGGCCGGCGATCGCCACGTTCGCGGCCACCTCCGCCGCCGACTTCGAGCGGGGCGTCCAGCCGGGCCGGGCGACGCTGTCCTCGGCGGCCGACGGCACCTGGCGGGTGGTGACCCGCGACGGCGCCGAGACCACCGCCGAGGACTTCGACGCGGCCGCCACCGTGCTGCGCGAGGAGCTGGCCCGGATGATGCCGGCGCCGTCCGCCGCCCAACCGGCCCAGTCGTAGGGAAGGTCCGCACGTTAGGGTCGTTGCCGTGCGCAACATCGACCACCCCAACCTGTTCAACTTCCGCGATCTGGGCGGCTACCCCGCCGCCGACGGGCGCACCACCCGTTGGCGGCGGCTGTACCGGTCCGACTCGCTGAGCCGGATCGACCCCGCCGACGCGGCGTCGTTCACCGCCCTCGGCGTGCGCACCGTCATCGACCTGCGCCGGCCGCGGGAGATCGAGCGGGACGGGCGGATCCACGCGTTCGACGGCCTGCGGTACCACCACCTCAACCCCATGCACGCGGAGTGGGAGGAGGCGACCGACCACGACGAGCCCAGCGACGCCCGCTGGCTCGCCAACCGCTACCTCGACCTGGCCGAGCACGGCCACGCCGCGATCGCCGGCGCGGTCGAGGTGATCGCCGACGCCGACAACGCGCCCGTGGTCGTGCACTGCGTGGCCGGCAAGGACCGTACCGGCGTGGTGTCGGCGCTGACCCTGGCCGTCCTCGGCGTGCCCGACCCGGTCATCGCCGAGGACTACGCGCTGACCAGCGCGGCCACCGACCGCAGCATGGCCTTCCTGCGCGGGCTCAACCCGGAGATCGCCGACATGCCGGCCCGCTGGCTGCTGTCGCCGGCCGAGACGATGCTGCTGTTCCTGGCCGACGTCCGCCGGCGCTACGGCTCGATCGAGGGCTACCTGCGCCTCCCCGGCGAGGTCTACCCGCGGCTGGAGACCAACCTGCTGGAGGCCGCGTGACGACCCGCGTCTGCGTGGTCGGCGCCGGGGCCGTCGGCGCGGTGTTCGGCGCCCGGATCGCGGGGCCGCTCTCCGTGCTGGCCCGCGGGGCCACGCTGGACGCGCTGCGCGAGCGCGGCTGGTCCCTCGACGGCGCCGCCCGCCCGGTCACCGCCAGCGACGACCCGGCCGCCCTGGGCGAGCAGGACGTGGTGATCCTGACCGTGAAGGCGCACGCCCTGCCGGCCCTGGCCCCGTCGCTGCGGCCGCTGCTGGGGCCGGACACCGTCGTGGTGCCCGCGCTCAACGGGGTGCCCTGGTGGTTCTTCCCCGACCGGTCGCTGCGCAGCGTCGACCCGGACGGGACGGTCGCCGCGACCATCGCGCGGTCCCGGGTCATCGGCTGCGTGGTGCACCTCAGCGCGGCCGTGACCGCGCCCGGGCAGGCCGCGCTCGTCGCCGGCAACGGGCTCATCCTGGGCGAGCCCGACGGCGGGCCGAGCGCCCGGCTCGACGCGGTCGCGGACCTGCTGGGCGGCTTCGACGTCACGCGCTCGGCCGACGTGCGGCGCGACGTGTGGTACAAGCTGTGGGGCAACATGACGGTCAACCCCATCTCGGCGCTGACCGGCGCGACCGCCGACCGGATCCTCGACGACGAGCTGGTGAACGCCTTCGCGCACGCCGTGATGCGGGAGGCGGCGGCGATCGGGGCGCGCATCGGCTGCCCGATCGAGCAGAGCCCTTCCGACCGCAACGCGGTGACCCGCCGGCTCGGCGCGTTCAAGACCTCGATGCTGCAGGACGCCGAGGCCGGCCGCCCGCTGGAGCTCGACGCGATGCTCGGCGCGGCCCGGGAGATCGCCCAGGTGGCCGGCGTGCCGACGCCGTCGCTGGACGCGCTGCTCGGCCTCGCCCGGCTGGCCGCCCGGCAGCGGGGGCTGTACCCGGGCTGAGAAACCAGCCCCCGAAAGAGCCGCACAAGAAGACGCGGCGGCGGGACCACCCGCGGGCAAGGTCATCTGTATAGTGCCCCTCGCATTCGTTCGCGGGGGAGGCAGAAGTGAAGCGGATCGCGGTGGCGGCGGTCTCCGTCGCGCTGGTGGGGCTGCTCGGCGGCTGCGGCATCACGGCCGGCGACGGCGACCTCACCGACGACTGGGCCATGCTGCCCGCGGCCAAGGTGCCCGAGCCGGAGGCCGGCTTCTGCTGGTCCACGAAGTCGACCGAGGCCAGCTCCCGGGCGATCTACCTGGACCGCACCACCTGCGACGTCACGCACACCTTCGAGACGGTCAAGGTCGGCCACTTCACCGGCAGCGCCGCGTCGGGCAGCACGGCGCCCGAGGGGGCGGAGCTCAAGGACGCGTGGGCGGACTGCGACAAGGCGGCCGGGGACTACCTCGGCGGCGACTGGCAGTCCGGCCGGGTGTTCGTCACGGTCACCCGCCCGACCAGCGCCGAGTGGCACGGCGGCGCCCGCTTCTACAGCTGCAACGTCGCCGCCGTGCGCACCGAGGCGGGCGAGTTCGACCCGCGCCGCGACTCCATGAAGGGCTCCCTGGCGGGCGACGGCAAGCTGCGGCTCGGCTGCGGCAGCCAGGTCGGCACCACCTCGACCAGCTGGGACGACATCTCGCCGGTCGCGTGCACCGACGCGCACGACGTGGAGTACGTCGGCTGGGTCAGCAGCCCGTCGGACACCTACCCGACCGACGACAAGAGCTACGACGCCGCCTTCGGCAAGACGTGCGAGGCCAAGATGCTCAGCTACATCGGCATGAGCCGCAGCCACCTGGCGTCGCAGCGGGCGCTGTACTACGGCTACTGGATGACCTCCGGCAAGGACGAGTGGGCCGCGGGCAACCACACCGCCCGCTGCTACCTCATGCTGGACAAGAAGAAGATCAACCGGTCGCTCAAGGGCGCCGGCGACACGACCGTCTGACGTGCGCCGCGCGCTCGCCCTCGGCGCCGCGGCGGCGCTGCTGCTGGGCTCCCTGGCCGGCTGCGCCCGCCCGCCCGGCACCGACGGCGACCTGGCCGACGACTGGGCCATGCTGCCGGTGGCCAAGGTCCCCGAGCCGGTGGCGGGGGTGTGCTTCGACAACCGCAAGCTCTCCCGGTCGGTCAAGGGCATCGGCGACGTCACGATCTCACGGCGTTGCCGGAGCCGGCCGGGTCTGGTTACCCTGAAGGGGATGTGATCACCGGACCTTCCCGCGCCCGCGCCTGAGGCCTCGCTGCCCGGCGGGCGGAAGCTTCTCGTTTCCGGTGGTCAGCCTTGTCCCAGTCTCCCCTGCTCGCCCATGACCTCGTGCGCACGTTCGGCGACCGCCGCGTGCTCGACGGGGTCTCCCTCACCGCCACCCCCGGCCGCCGCATCGGCCTGATCGGCGAGAACGGCACCGGCAAGTCGACGCTGCTGCGCCTGCTGGCCGGCGCCGACGAGCCCGACGGCGGCACCGTCGTGCGCCCGGCCGACCTCGGCTACCTGCACCAGGAGATGCCGTACGACCCGGCCGCCACGGTCGCCGACGTGCTCGGCGACGCGCTGCGCGAGGCCCGGGCGTGCCTGGCCGGCCTCGACGCGGCCCTCGCGGAGGACCGCCTCGACGACTACGCCACGCTGCTGGAGCGGGCCGAGGAGCTCGAGGCCTGGGACGCCGACCGCCGCGCCGAGCTGGTGCTCGCCGGTCTCGGTCTGGCCGCGGTACCGCACGATCGCGCCCTTCGGACCCTCTCGGGCGGGCAGCGTGGCCGGCTGGCGCTCGCCGCCCTGCTCGTGCGGCGCCCGGCGGCGCTGCTGCTCGACGAGCCCACCAACCACCTCGACGACGGCGCCGCGGCGTTCCTGGAGGAGCAGCTGCGCGGCCTGCCCGGCGCCGTGGTGCTGGCCAGCCACGACCGGGCCTTCCTGGACGCCGTGTGCACCGACCTGATCGACCTCGACCCGGCGATCGACGGCCCGGTGCGCTACGGCGGCGGGTACACCGCCTACCAGGCCGAACGGCGGGCCGAGCGGGAGCGCTGGGAGCGCCGCTTCGCCGAGGAGCAGCAGGAGCTGGCCGAGCTGCGCCACGCCGTCGCCGTCACCGCGCACCAGGTGGCGCACAACCGGCCGAAGCGCGACAACGAGAAGATGAACTTCGGCCGGACCACGGGCCGGGTCGAGGGGCAGATCTCCCGGCGGGTGCGCAACGCCTCCCGCCGCCTGGACACGCTGACCGGCGAGCAGGTCCGCAAGCCACCGCCGCCGCTGCGCTTCCACCCCCGCCCGCTGGCCGCCGCGGGCCCGGCCGACGGCCTGCTCGTGTCGGTGCGCGACCTGCACCTGCCGGGCCGGCTGCGGCTGGAGCGCCTCGACGTGCCCGCCGGCGACCGGCTGCTCGTCACCGGGCCCAACGGTAGCGGCAAGTCGACGCTGCTGGGCGCGCTGGCCGGCCGGCTGACCGCGGACGGGGTGCGCCGCCGCGCCGGGCTGCGGGTCGGCCTGCTCACCCAGGACACGGCCTTCGACCGCCCGGACCGCACCGCGCTGCAGACCTACGAGGCGGTGCTCGGCGCCGAGCGGGCGGAGGCGGTACCGCTGCGAAGCCTCGGCCTCCTCGCCCCCCGCGACGCCGCCCGGCCCGTCGGCGACCTGTCCGTGGGCCAGCGCCGCCGCCTCGACCTCGCCCTGCTGGTCGCCGACCCGCCGGACCTGCTCCTGCTGGACGAGCCGACCAACCACCTCTCCCCCGCGCTGTGCGACGAGCTGGAGGAGGCCCTGGCCACCGGACCGGGCGCGGTCGTGATCGCGAGCCACGACCGCTGGCTGCGCGCACGCTGGACCGGCCGCGGCATCGCGCTGTCCTGAGCGTTCAGTCGCGGGAGACGATCCACCAGATCACCGGGGCGGACGCCAGCGCCACCGCCCCCAGGCAGCACAGGGTGTCGCCGAGGGGGTTGAGGAGGCTGGCGGCCCCGTCGTAGTCCGGGCCGGCGATGACGCCCGAGCCGAGCCCGCACAGCAGGACGCCGGCGAGCAGCGGCGCGGCGACCGCGAGCACGAGCCCCCAGGCGACGCCGGCGGCCGGCTCAGGGGAGCTCAGCGCGGTCGCCCGTCGCCTCGTCGATGACGTGGACGCGCTGCCCGTCGGCCGGGCGGTGACGCGGGGAGCTCAGCACCGCGGCCAGCCGGGACACGCCGTCGCGCCACCACTGCCCGTCGGGCACGCCGAAGAGCGCCCCGTCGAGGTCGGAACGGATGATCACGTCGAGGTCGCGCCAGACCTGCTCGCCGCCGACCAGCTCGCACGGCCGCCACGGCCCCGCGTGCACCACGGTGGCGCGGGCCAGCCCGGTGTACCACATCCCGGACCGGATGACGTCCTCGATCGGCTTGCCCTCGCCGGCGGGCGCGGTCACGGTGGCCCCGCGCACCGAGGCCGACAGCGCGCCGCCGCGGTGCAGCACCAGCTCCACCCGGGCCCCGTCGCCGGCCAGCCGCAGCAGGTCGGCGGCGGTCCAGGCGGCGATGACCAGCGGCCAGTCGGCGGCCGGATACGCGCCGAAGTACATGCCGGGATGTGCCTTCACCGCGTCGGACACCGAACGTGCCCGAGCGCGCAGACGCGGTAACCCTTGGTCAGCCACGGCGAAGATTGTGACAGTGTTCCTCGTCAATGCGCAGCCCGCTCCACCGGATTTAACATTCCGCCGGCGACGATCGACCGGACGGCGTCGCGCCCGGCCCGGTTGGCGCCGACGGTGCTGGCCGACGGGCCGTAGCCGATGAGGTGCAGGCGGGGCTCGCGGGCGGCGCGGGTGCCGAGCATGCGGATGCCGCCGCCTGGCTCGCGCAGGTGCAGCGGGGCCAGGTGGGCCAGGTCCGCGCGGAAGCCGGTGGCCCAGATGACGGCGTCGAAGGGCTCGAAGCGATCGCCCCACACGGCGCCGCCCGGGACCAGCCGGTCGAACATCGGGTGGCGCACGAGCGCACCGCGGGCCAGGGCGGCCTTGGCCAGGGCGGTGTAGCCGAGGCCGGTCACGCTCACCACGCTGCGCGGGGGCAGGCCGGCGGCGACGCGCTCGGCGACCTGGGCCACCACGGAGCGGCCGAAGTCCTCGGTGAACTCGCCCTCGTGGAAGACCGGCTCGCGCCGGGTGACCCAGTAGGCGCCGGGCAGCTCGGCCAGGACGTGGATCGCGGAGTTGCCGCCGCCGACCACCAGGACCCGCCGGCCGGCGAACTCCTGCGGCCCGCGGTAGGCGGCGTAGTGCAGCTGGCGGCCGCGGAAGTCGGCGATGCCCGGGTAGTACGGGACGTACGGCGAGCGCCAGGTGCCGGTGGCGTTGACGACCGCCCCCGCGGTCCACTCGCCGACCCGCAGGCCGCCGCCGGCCCGGGTGACCTCGTGGACCGGGTAGGGCCGGCGCACCGGCAGGTCGAAGGCCCGCTCGTACTCGCGGAAGTAGCCGGCGACGACGGTGGCCGCGGGGCCGGAGGGCGGCGGGGTGAAGGGCATCCCGGGCAGGTCGAAGATGCGGTGCAGCGACTCCACGCCGAGCGAGGGCGAGCGGTGCCGCCAGGCGCCGCCCGGGGCGTCGTCCGCGTCGAGCACCACGAAGTCCAGGCCGCGCCGCCGCAGCCAGTATGCGGCGGACAGGCCCGCCTGGCCCGCGCCGATCACCACCACGTCCACGGCGGGTGCAACCCCGCCGTGGACGCGTGCCATACCGGCTGGTGACGGACCTTACTTCGCCTTGCCTTTGGTGAGGGCCCACGCCGTGGTGTTCAGCGTGTCCTCGGTGCCGGCCAGGCCCTCGTCCGGGGTGTAGACGTCCTCGCCGAAGTCGTAGTCGGCGTCGTCGGCGGTGCCGCCGATGTTGTCCGGGCCGACGCCGAACAGGCCGGGGAAGGCCCCGCCGGCGTCCATGAGGTCCGGCGTGTCGTTGAGCGGGTCGGTGTGGAAGTTGCCGTAGAGGTGACCGGCCTCGTGGCTGATCACGTTGCCCAGCGCCCGCCCGACGAACTTGATCTTGTTGCTGGCCGGGGTGATGTAGGCGTTGAGCGAGGCGGCGCCGCTCGGGTCGCTCAGCGTGTCGAGCAGCACGACCGCGGTGTCCTGCCGGTCGAAGTTGCCCGGGTCGATGAACTGCGAGATCCCGATCGTGTCGAGCCCCAGCTCGCCGATCGTCCCGCCGACCACGACCCGCTGTACGTTGGGCTGGCCGAACGCGTCGGGGTTGTCGCGGCTGTTCAGGATCGTCAGGCCCACCCGCGGGTCGGTGCCGCGGGCCTTGGCGTCGGCCAGGAGGTTCTCCCGCACGGTGGCGATCACCTGGTCGATGACCTTGTCCTCGTCGGCCGCGGTGAGGCCCCACCGGCCGAGGAAGCCCTGCAGCGGGGTCAGCGTGCGCACGCCCGGGCCGCCGAAGATGGCGGTGTTGAGCCGGGCGCCGTCGAAGTCGAGGAACAGCGTCTGGGTGGTGCCCTGCGCCTGGGACTCGAGGCCGGGCCGGTAGGCCTCCAGCGTGATGTCGTACGACCCGGAGGTGCCGCCGACCTCCAGCGTGTACCGCCCGTCCCTGGGGGCCACGTAGGACACGACCGCGTTGCCGCCGCCGGGCAGCGGCGAGGACGGCGGGTAGAGGGCGCTCGCGTCCTGGGCCGAGCCGAAGACGACCCGGCCGGCCGGGTCGCGGACGATAAGCGCGACGCCCGCGTCGGTGACCGAGGCGCCCAGCACGTCGCCGGCCACGAGGTCGACGGCGTAGAAGTCGTGGTCCGGGAAGACCAGCGTGGCGGCCAGCTCGTAGGCGCCCTCCTTGCCCACGCCCAGCCCGCTGCCCGAGTCGAACGGATCGGCCGGGAAGACCGTGCCCTGCCCGTAGCCGGCGACCATGACGTAGTAGTTGCCGGTGGCCGGGATGGTGAGCTCCAGCAGGCTGCTCAGCCCGGGGCCGCTGTCGTCGTCGGCGTCGACGAGCACGCCGGCGTCGTCGTAGAGCCCGATCACGGTGTCGAGCGCCCCGGAGGTGCCCACGGTCAGCTGCTGGCCGGCCGAGCCGTGCACGACGAAGAAGTCGAAGTCGCCGGTGGCGTCGCCGCCGCCGCCGTGCGGGCCGTCGCCGATCGTGCCGGTGGTGCTGAAGCCGTTGACGATGTTGCCCAGCTGGAACTCCGCGGCCAGCGGGATCGACCCGTCGTCCTCGGCGGCCGGGGCCACCAGCGGCGTGCCCGACGGGTCGGGCGCGAGCCGGCCCAGCACCCGGGCCCGGTTGTTGAGCTTCTTGGCGGTGCCGAAGCCCTTGACCAGCTCGGCGGTGGCGTGGGTGTCGTTGCTGCCGTGCGTGCCCTTCGGCTCGGCCTCGTCGTGCACGAGCGGGTTGGCGGCCGCGGCGAGCGCGTTGCTCCTCAGCGTCCGCTGGTTCGCCCGGGCCGCGGCCGCGGCCTTGGCCTGCTCGGACCAGGAGTACTTGTCGACCTTCGACGGGTCGCGCAGCAGCGACGTGTACGGGTTCGCCGCGCCGGTCGCGGCGAGCTTTCCGGCGGCGGTCTGCTTGGGCACGACCTGGATGCCGGCGGCCAGCTGCCGCTCGATCCCCGCCGCGAGGTCACCGCGCGGTGCCTTCGCCGCCGCCGGCGCCTGAGCGAGCACCACCGCGGCACCGGCGATCAGGCCGGCCACGGCGATACCCGCGAGCCTTTTCCTCACTCGGCCTCCCCCATTGAGTCAGGCGTTTCGTGCACGCTATGACCATGGGGGCAATCCGCACCACCCCTGCATTTGTTACGATATAGATCAATGTTACCTTCGACCACGTCAGTGACGTGCGCCAATGCGAATTACCGGCCCCCACGGCCGAGCCCCGGGCGGGTAAGGTATGCGGGATGTCCGCCGTCATCAGCCCGACCCAGCGCGTCCTGACCCCGGAAGATGTCGCCGCCCTCCTGCGCGAGCACTTCGACCTCACCGTGACCGGCTGCGCCCCGCTCTCCGGCGGCACCTTCGCCGCGGTCTGGCGGGCCACGCTGCCCGACGGCACCGACGCCGTGGTGAAGATCGGCCCGCCGGCCGGGGTGCCGCTGCTGCGGTACGAGCGGGGCATCATCGGCGCCGAGGCGCGCTACTACGAGCTGGCCGGCTCGGCCGGCGGGGTGCCCGTGCCGCCGGTGCTGCACGCCGACGAGGAGGCCGTCGTGGTCGGCCTGCTGCCCGGCCGGCCGCTGACCGAGCAGCACGAGCAGAACCCCCAGGACCAGGATTCGGTACGGCGCGAGCTCGGCACGGCCCTCCGGCACCTGCACACCGTCAAGGGCTTCCGGTTCGGCTACGACGGCGAGGGGCGCACCGGCGGCGACACCTGGCCGGAGGCCTACGCGGCGATGACGGCCGACCTGCTCGCCGACGCCCGCGACTGGGGCGTCACGCTGCCGGCCCCCGACGAGCAGATCATGGCGGTCGCGCAGCGGCACGCCGGCGCCCTGGCCGAGGTGACCGTGCCCTCGCTGGTGCACTTCGACCTCTGGGACGGCAACGTGCTGTGCGAGGGCGGCCGCCTCACCGGGCTGGTCGACGGCGAGCGGTACTTCTGGGGCGACCCGCTCTACGACTTCGTGTGCACGGCGATCGGCCGGCGCATGGAGGACGAGCCGGACCACCCCGTCCTGCGCGGGTACTACGGCAAGTCGAGCCACGTGTTCGGGCCGGGCGAGCAGGTGCGGCTCGGGCTGTACCGGATCCAGTTCTATCTGCTCCTGCTGGCCGAGATGCCGAGCCGGGCGATGACCGGCGAGGCCGCGCGGGAGCGCCGCGACTGGGTGACCCCCATGCTGCTGGAGGAGCTGCGGGCCCTGCACTGAGCGCTGCCGATGTGATACAAATCGTTATCCGGCGGTGAGGATGTCGATGGGCGAACACGGCGAGCGGCGGCTCCTGGCGGGCTACGCCGCGCTCATGGCGGCGCTGGCCACGTTGCTCTTCGCCCGGCCGGGCCTGAACTCCGTCGCCTGGGCCGGCATCGGCCTGGCCTCGGCCGGCGCGATCGTCGCCGGCATCGCCCGCTACCGGCCGCGGCGCGCCAGCCCGTGGTGGGCGCTGTCCGCCGCACTGGTCGCGATGATGCTCGGCGACTTCGCCTACGGTCTGGTCGCGCCGAGCGACGCCGACCCGCCAGCCCTGGCCCAGCTGTCCTACCTGGCCATGTTCCCGATCATGGCGATCGCCTTGATCGGGCTGACCCGCGAGACGGCGTTCCTCGACGACCGCTCCCGCCTGCTCGACCTGCTCGCGCTGGGCACCGCCGGCCTGCTGGCCGGCTGGGTGTTCCTCGCCTCGCCGCGGATGGCCGGCGGCGGCATGACCGCGGCCGACTGGTCGGTGCAGGCCGCGTTCACCCTCGGCGACGTCATCCTGCTGGTCGTCACCACCCGCCTGGTCACCGCCGCCCCGCGCAACGCCTCGGCGGTCCTGCTCGCCGTCGGCGCGGCCGGCATGCTCGCCGGCGACGCGGCCTACAGCATCGGCCAGGCCAACGGGGGCCTGGAGCCCGGCGGGCCGGCCGACGTCGCCTACGTGGTGCTCTACGCCGCCTGGGGCGCCGCCGCGCTGCTGCCGTCGATGCCCCGGCTCACCGCGCCCCCGCGCCGCCCGGCGGCCGTCCGCGAGCCCGTGCACGGCCTGGGCATGGCCCTGCTGCTGGTCTGCGTGGCCTTCGCACCGCTGCTGCTGCTCGTGCAGGCGCTGACCGGCGGCGTGCACGACGGCCCGGTGATCGCCATCGCCTCCGGCATCACCCTGGCGCTGCTCGTGGTGCGGCTCAGCGACGCCATCGGCAAGCACGCCAGCGCCCTGCGCCGCGAGCGGGCCCTGCGCCAGGCCGGCACCGTGCTCGTCGGCGCCGCCGACGCCGGCCAGGTCGCCGAGGCGGTCCGGGACGCGGTCCGCACGCTGCTGCCCGGCGTCGCCCCGCACGACATCGTCGTCGACTTCAGCCTCACCGACCTGATGCCGCTGGGCGAACTGTCCGCACCGCGGGTGCAGCCGGTCGCCGACATCCCGCCGCTGTGGGCCGATCGCCTCGCCGGCCACGACGACGTGCTGGTGTGCCCGCTCGACGCCGGGGTGCTCTACGTCGCCGCCGGCCGCCGCGAGCTGGTCACCGCCCTCGACGCGGTGTCGGTGGTGGCCGGCCAGGCCGCCCTGGCGCTGGCCCGCATCGGGCTGACCGAGGCGGCCAGCCGCCGCGACAGCGACGAGTACCTGCGCGCGGTCACCGAGCACGCCGGGGACGTGGTCCTGGTCCTCGACGACGACCAGCGCATCCGCTACACCAGCCCGACCGTCGCCGAGGTGCTCGGCATCTGGCCGACCCCGTTCGCCACGCTGCGCGAGATCGTCGCCCCGGAGGACCGCGACCAGGTCCGGCGCACCGTCGAGCGGGCGCTCGCCGAGGACCGCGACGGCACCCGCGACACGTGGAGCCTGCGCCGCCCGGACGGCACCCGGGTGCTGGTCGAGGTCATCTTCCGCGACCTGCGCGACGACCGCCTGGTCCGCGGCATGGTGGTCACCCTGCGCGACGTCACCGAGCAGCGGCGGGCCGAACACGAGGTGCTGCGCCGCGCGTTCAACGACACCCCGGCCGCCCAGAACCGCGACAGCTCGTCGCGCAAGTTCCACTGATGCGGGTCGTCACCGCCTGGGAGACCGCCCTCGGCCCCGCCGACCACCTGGCGCTGTCGGCCCTGCTGCGGGCCGCCTTCCCCGGCCCCGAGTTCGCCCCGGACCGCTCGTGGCCCGCCTCCTGGGCGCGCAAGCAGGCCCGGATCTGGCTGGCCGGCGACGGCGGCACCCCGGTCGCCCACCTGGGCCTGGACCGGCGCCTGGTCGGCACGCCCGCGGGCGAGGTCCTCGTGGCCGGCATCGGCGACGTCGCCGTCGCCCCCGGCCACCAGGGCACGGGCCTCGGCGCCGAACTGATGCGGGCCCTGGACGCGGCCCTGCGCGACGGCCCGTTCGCCGCCGACTTCGGCTTCGTGCAGTGCCGGGAGGCGGTGGCCGGGTTCTACGCACGCACCGGCTGGACCCGGGTGACCAACCCGACCCGGCACGTCGGCGTCCGCGACGGCCGCACCGTGGTCGAGGGCCAGGAGCCGACGCTCGTACGCCCCGGCCGCCGATCCCTGGCCGAGTGGCCGGACGGCCTGATCGACCTGCGCGGCCTGCCCTGGTAGGTGTTCACCGTGGACGAACTAAGTTCACCGCGGCTATATTGCGTACCCAGCGCCCTGCTTGAAGTGGGAAGGGAGTGCGTGCCGTGCCGGATCAGACCGGGCCGCGCGAGGCCGACGCCTTCTTCGAGACCCTCGACTCGACGCCACCGGACGCGGTCACGGCCTGCCTCGGCTGGACCACGCACGAGATGATCGCGCACATCGCCTCGGGCGCCGACGCGTTCGCCGACCAGATCGAGGCCCATCTCGACGGCCGGCCGGTCCCGGAGTTCGGCGCCTGGGAGGTGCGCGAGCCGCCGTACCGCGAGCTGTCCGACGCCGTCCTGCGCCGCCGCCTGGTCGCGTCCGAACAGCGGATGAGCGCGGCGTTCGAGACCATGCTCGCCGCCGACGCGGCGGCCGCGGTGGCCGACATCGGCTGGGGGCTGCCGATCGCCGAGCTGGTGACCCACATGCGTCAGGAGTTCGCGATCCACCGCTGGGACATGATCGGCGACGACGAGATCGGCCATACGCTGCTGTCGCGCCCGGTGCTGCTGGACCACTCGGTGCGCCTGCTGAGCGACTCGCTGTTCAGGCTCGGCCTGCCCCGCGACCCGTCACCGCAGACCCCGCTGACCGTGCGGCTGCGCTGCGCCGGCGAACCGGACCTCGTCGTCGACGTGCGCGACGGCGCCGGGACGCTGGCGCTCGCCGATCCGGCCGGCGCGGACCACGTGATCGAGACCGACGCGGCCGCCCGGCTGCTGATCCTGTGGGGCCGCCGGCCTACCGACCCGCGCCGCGTCCGCAGCGCACTGCCGCCCGACGATCTGGCCCGGCTGCAGACCCTGCTCGCCGGGTACTGATCGGCGGGCCCGCGCCCCCAGGTGGGATGCCACAGCATGTTCCGGTGAGCGACACACCGCAGCTCGGCCCCGCGCCCGAGCGCATCGCCGTCGACGCGGAACAGGCGCGCCGGCTCGTCGCCGCCCAGTTCCCGCAGTGGGCCGGACTCCCGGTCGAGCCGGTGGCCAACGGTGGCTGGGACAACTGGACCTTCCACCTCGGCCCCCGGATGTCGCTGCGACTGCCGAGCGCATCCGAGTACGCCGAGGCGGTCGGCAAGGAACAGGCGTGGCTTCCGGTGCTCGCACCGCAACTCCCGCTGCCCGTCCCCACCCCGCTGGCGAAGGGCGAACCCGGCGCGGGATACCCCTAGCCGTGGTCGGTCTACGGATGGCTCGCCGGCGAACCCGCGAGCGTGGACCGGATCGCCGACCCCGTCCGGTTCGCCCTCGACCTGGCCGGGTTCCTGGCGGCCCTGCAGCGCGTCGACACCGCCGACGGTCCACGCCCCGGACAGCACAACTGGTACCGGGGCGGGACGCTGCGCACCTATGCAGGGCAGGCCCGGCGCGCGCTCGCGGCACTCGACGGCCGGCAATGATTGAGGCGAGTGCGAGGAGTCTGCGGACGCGACTTGCCTGTTGCGGTCGGTGGTCGCCGCACGCTGTTCCGCGCGAGGTTCGGGGGCTGGCAGGACGGGCCGGCGGGCCGGCGCTTCCTGCCAGGGTGGTTGCCGGGGTTGGTCTTCGGGTGGTGCGGCTTGCTGGTGGAGAATTGGGCGCTGCGGCAAGTACATCCGGGAGGGTCGATGACCACGATGTCCGGCAAGGTGTGCCTGGTGACCGGCGGGACCAGCGGGATCGGCCGGGAGACGGCGGCCCGGCTGGCCGAGCTGGGGGCCACCGTGGTCGTCGTCGGGCGCGACGCCGAGCGAGGGCGAGCGGCCGTCAAGGAGATCCGGCATCGGGCGCCCGGCGCCGAGGTGGACCTCCTGACGGCTGACATGTCGAGCCTGGCCGAAGTGCGCCGGCTGGCCGCCGAGGTGCTGGAGAAGTACGACCGGCTCGACGTGCTCGACAACAACGCCGGTGTGATCATGCTCAAGCAGCAGTTCACGGTCGACGGCTACGAGACCATGTTCGCCGTCAACCATCTGGCGCCGTTCCTGCTGACCAGCCTGCTGCGGGAACGGCTGGTGAGCAGCGCGCCGGCCCGCGTGATCACCGTGTCGTCCAATGTCCATCGTTCGGCCAAGCAGATCCCGTGGGACGAACTGGCCCGCGGCGAGCCGAGCTACCCGCTGTCGAAACTGGCGAACATCCTGTTCACAGTCGAGCTGGCCAAGCGCCTGACCGGCACCGGCGTGGTCGCCAACTGCCTGCACCCGGGCCTCATCCGCACCCAGTTGGGCCGCGAGGCCGGCGGCGTCGCCAAGCTGCTCGTCGCGGCCGCCAAGCCCTTCATGGGTACCGTCCAGACGGGCGCGGCCACCCCGGTGTACCTGGCCAGCGCCCCGGAGGCGGCCGAGGTCACCGGAGGCTACTTCCTCCGCGGCAAGCAGATCGAGCCGAGCTCCCTGGCCCGCGACCCCGAGGCCGCCGCGCGCCTATGGACCCTCAGCGAGGAACTGGTGGCATAAGCCAGGCCAAGACAGGCGCGATCCCGCATGGGCACCGTTTGACCACAGACCGGACGCAGGGTACCCCCGCGCCGCCACGATTCATCTTGGCGATAGGCCGCGGAGGCGGGCGATGGCCTCGACGGCGTCCTTGGCCTCCCTCAGGCCGACCCCGGTGGCCTCGCGGTACGCCTTGATCGCCTGGATCTTCCGCCCGGCGGCGAGCTCCTCCAGCACCCCGGGCGGCGCCGGTGGTGCGGGCGGCACGGGCTCCGCGATGCCGAGGTTGTCCATGATCAGGTCGAGCTTGCGCTCGATCGCGGCGATGCGGGCCATACGCTGCCGCTCGGCGGCGCCGCGCCCGCCACTACTGATCAGCAGCGCGACCAGGACGAGGAACAGCAGCGCGATGATCCACTCCACGCCGTCACCCACGGCTCATGAGGTGCTCGAGCACCTCGGGGTCGCGCGGGTGCGGCTGGGTGTGGCCGGTGGCGCGGAAGCCGTGCCGCTCGTAGAGGCGCCGGGCCCGGTCGTTGCCGTCGATGACCCACAGCTCGACCCGTTCGCGTCCTTCCTGCTCGGCCCAGCCGAGGGCCTCGGCCAGGAGCGCGTCGGCGATCCCGCGGCCGCGCGCATCGGGCCGCACCCACATGCTGTAGAGCTCGACGGCCCCGCCGCGGTCCTCGGGCACCCAGGCGCCGATGATGCCGTCCCCGCCGGCCAGCGCCTTGAGCCCGCGCTCGGGCCGCAGCCACGCCCGCCACTCGGCCTCGTCGTACGCGCCCTCCCGCGCCAGCGACGAGCCGAACGCCTCGGGGGCGTCGGCGAGCGCGGCCAGCCGCACGTCGCGCCACTCCCGCCAGTCCTCCGGCCCGAGCCGGCGCACCGATATGGTCATGCCTCGATTCTCACAGCGGCAGCAAGTCCTTTCGGAACCGGTGCAGCACGCGCCACTGCTGCCGGGCGCCGGACGGCCACGGGAAGCCGCCCCGGCCGAAGACCCAGTTGAGGTACCCCACGAAGGGCATCGGGGCGTGCGCGACGAACGTCCAATGACGCGGCATCATGCCTCATCCGACCGGAACGGGAGGTCCCCAGGGAGTGCGGGCGGGCCGGAGCAGGATGCCGTACCGGCGCGACGGCGCCGAGCTCAGCAGGGCCAGCATCGTGACCCCGGCGGCGACGGCCAGCAGGGGCACCAGGGGACCCAGCGGCGGGGTCCACTGCCCCTCGAACGGGGACGGCCACGCGACCGGGCCGGCGCGGAAGCGGGTCATCACGAAGGCCAGCGTGAACACGTGCAGGGCGCCGGCCGCGGTGACCAGGGTGGTGCAGTAGCGGCGCAGGCGCAGGCGGGCGGCCAGGTGGCGCTCGAACTGCCCGGCGCTCGCGGCGCACAGCACGACCCCGGCGGCGGCCGGCATGGCGTAGCGGCCGTGGGCGAACCAGCCGATGACCGGCAGGTAGTGCAGCTCCAGGGCGACCAGCAGGGCCAGGCAGCCGGCGCCCAGGCCCGCGGTGGCCAGCAGGAGGCGGCGGGTGCCGTACCACAGGCAGGGCAGCACCACGGCGGCCAGCAACGCGTACCAGGCGATGACGGTCAGCGGGGGCGGGCTGGTCTCGCCGTAGCCGAACTGCCCGACCAGCTGCTTGAGGTAGAACGGGATGCGCCAGGTCGTCAGGAGCCAGGTGATGCGGGCCGGCGGCAGGTGCTGGGCGTCGCGCGGGACGGCGGCGACCTGGGTCAGGCCCGAGTACTCCCACCAGCCCACCGACACCGCGAGCCCGGCGCCCCAGGCCGCGACGGTCCACCAGGCGGCGGGGCGGCGCAGGAGGGCACGCAGGCGACCCGGGCGGGCCAGGGCGGCACAGGCCAGCACGATCAGGGCGAGCAGCGCCGGGCCGAGCTGGCGGACGGTGAGCAGCACGAGCGAGGCCACGGCGGTGAGGGTCAGCAGGCGGCGGGCGGCGCGGTCGTCCAGGCGGTCGTCGGGGGCGCGCACGAGCGCCAGCAGGGCGCTGCAGGCGGCGACGCCGGCGGCGATCTCCAGGCCGTTGGGGTTGACGGAGCCGGCCAGGTCGGCGGTCATCGGGGTGCTCACGAGGGCCACGCCCACGGCGAGGAGGCGGCTGCCCAGGCGCAGGGCGGCGCCCACCGCGCCGGCCAGGAGGGCCGCGGCGGCCAGGGCGGACAGCAGCCGGGACAGGACGATGCCGGTCAGGTCGGGCGCGGCGACCAGGGGCGCGCCGACGAGGAGGTAGTAGGCCGGGCTGTACCGCGCGGCGCCGCTCGGGGTGAGCACGCGCGTGTGGTCGGCGCTCCAGTGCTGGCAGGCGGCCGAGCGGGCCGGGCGCGGGGACCACGGACAGTCGACGTTCGCGTTCGGCGGGAGCAGGCTCGCGGGGACCAGGAAGGCCGGCTTCACGTCGTCGCGGCGGTCCACCACGGTGTGGCTCGGGGTCAGCTGGCCGGTCAGCACCGCGTAGGCGCGGGCGATGTGGTCCTTCTCGTCGTAGGTGCCGTTGGCCGGCAGGGCCAGCGCCCAGGCCGCGGCGACGAGGAAGAACGCGGCCAGGTGCAGCCACGGCCGGGGCGGGCGCTCAGGCGGCGGCATCGGCGACCTCCAGCACCGGCGCCTCCACGAGGACGGGCGCGGCACGGGGGGCGCGCACGAAGGGGTACAGCAGCCAGGCCGCGGCGGCCAGGCCGAGCAGCAGCAGGAGCCAGGGCAGGGTCACGCCCGTCGCGGGCAGCCAGCGGCCGAGGCCGGGCACGTGGCGCCGGCCGGTGCTGTAGCCCATGAGCGCGACCGCGAAGCCGGCGACGTGGGTGCCGGCCCAGATGGTCAGGCCGGCGGCGTAGACCCGGCGGCGCAGCGCCTCGCCGCCGGCGTCGCGCAGCGCCCAGGCGGCCAGCAGGGAGGCGCCGACCCACAGGGGCAGGAAGTAGCGGCCCTGCATCCAGAAGCCGACGATGCGCGACATCACCACGTCTGCCGCGATCCCGGCGGCCAGGCACAGCAGCGGGATGGTGACGATGGACAGGGCCAGGCGGCGGCGGTCGGCGACGGCGAAGCCGGCCACCAGCAGGCCGCCGGCGATGGCCGCCCAGGCGCAGTAGACGAACAGGGGCAGGCCGAGGGTGCCGTACCCGAACAGGCCCACGGTCTGGCGCAGCCAGTAGTCGACGTTCTGCTCCAGGATGAGCCGCACGACCGCGCGCAGCGGCCAGGTGATGGGCTGGGCCTGGTCGCCGAACTCGGCGACGCGGGACGCCTCGATCCACGCCAGGGCGCCCGCGACGGCGGCGGCGACCGCCCCGGCGGCCCAGCCGATGCGCCGCGGGCGGGGGAAGCCCATCGCCAGCCAGGCGGCGACGCCGATCGCGGCGACGAGCAGGAAGCCCTCGGGGCGGGTGACGACGAGCGTCACGGCGGCGGCCGCGCCGATGGCGGCGAGGCGGCGGCGCAGCTCGGGCGGGGGGTCGGGCTCTGCGCCGTACCGTCGCAGGAACACCGCCCAGAGCAGCACCGCGGCGTCGATGGCCATGCCGCTGGGGTTGACGATGCCGTTGAGGCACCCCAGCATCGGCGAGGCGGCGAGCAGCACGGCCAGGGGCAGGTAGCGCTGGCGCATCGGCAGCAGCAGCGCGAGCGCGGTGGCCAGCAGGGCCGCGCACAGCAGCGCGCTGACCAGCCGGGCGAGGATCACGCCGGTCATGTCGGGCCAGGCCAGCAGCGGCCAGCCGACGGCGGCGTAGTACACCGGGTCGTAGCGGGCGGCCCGGCTGTGCACGGGCACGGCGGCGTGCGAGTCCGGGGCGGCGCCGAGACAGTTGGCGCCGGGCGGGTTGACCACCATCATGCAGTCCCAGCCGGGCGGCACGAGGCTCGCCGGGACCACCGGGTAGCCGCCGTCGTTCACGCCCCGGGCCGGCTTGACGAGCACCTGCCCGCGCACCACCCCGGCCGCGCGGACCACGTGGTCATGTTCGTCGTAGGCCCCGTTGTACGGCGTCAGCAGCGCCCAGGCCGCCCCCACCGCGAAGAACAACAGCAGCCCGATCCACCAGCTCCGGCGCTCCCCCACGGGACACGGACCCTACTCGCCGCGTGGTGTCCCGCGCTGCCTCCGTCGGGGACGAACACATGAACGTCAGGGCACGACGGTGACCGGCCACCGGCCCGACTTCACCAGGCGCACGGCGAGGGAGCCGACGAACCGGTGCCCGAAGCGGCGGGACGCACCGACCACCACGGCGTCGGCCCGCAGCTCGGTGGCGATGCGGATGAGCTCGTTGTACGGGTCGCCGCGGGTGGGGACGAACTCGACCTGCACGCCGGTGTGCAGCGCGCCCTCGTGGACCTGCCGGCGCATGTCCTCGATGGACTCGTTGATGGCCTGCTCGACGGCGCCGGCCGCCTCGGCGACGAGGCGGCTCGCGGCGGGTGCGCCGGTCACGAAGACGACGACCAGCCGGGCGCGCTGGCGGCGGGCCAGGCCCGCGGCGTAGGCGCCGGCGCGCATGGAGGTGTCCGATCCGTCGACACCGACCACGATGACCTTCGGCCCGTCGGTCCCGAGTTCGAACTGCACGCGAACAGCATGCCGTAGCCGGTGCGTCTTGTCCCTCTAGGGTTCCTGCGAAAGCTTGCCGCGGTGCGGATGCGGCTCGTCGTCGCTCGCGAACCGGGCCGCGTAGCGTCCCGCGTCCAGGCGGCGCAGCAAGGGAATGTACCGCAGCTCCAGCGTGATCAGCACCAGCGCGGTGGCCCCGGCGGCGACCAGGATCATGCCCTCGCCGGCGCAGGCCCCGATGACCGCGGCGGCCAGGATCGTCGCCGCGGTCGTCACGCCGTGCAGGGTGGCCAGCTGGCTCTGGCTGCGCCCGCCCCGCGGCGCCGCCGCGATCGGGTCCTGGGCGGTGGCCTGGGGCGGGTTCTGCCGGAACAGCAGGCCCGCCCCGATGAAGCCGACGCCGGTGATCGCCCCGGCCAGCGCGGTCGGCGCGTTCTTCTCGGCCAGCAGGCCGATCACGCCGCCGGCGATGCCGACCAGGGCGAAGGTCCGGTCCCCGGCGGTCGAGCCGCGCAGTTCGCGCTCGTAGCCCAACGCGTACGTCAGCACGAACGCGATGCACAACCGCCCGACGAGGACGAGATCGTGGGTCACCGCGCTATCGTGCCGTCACGCGATGCTTCGCGCCAGGGCTCAGATCGTCACCGGCAGCCGCTCGAAGCCGCGCAGCACCCGGGTCGTCCGGCGGCGCGGCTCGCCGTCGAGGCGCAGGCCGGGGTAGCGCTCGAAGAGCATCCGCAGCCCGATCTCGCCCTCCAGGCGGGCCAGCGCCGCGCCCAGGCAGTAGTGCACACCGCCGGAGAACGACAGGTGCTCGCGGGCGTTCGCCCGGGTCACGTCGAAGGTGTCCGGCTCGGCGAACACCCCGGGGTCGCGGTTGGCCCCGCCGAGCATCGCCATCACCACGTGCCCCGGCGCGATGCGCTCCCCCGCCAGGTCGGCCTCCCGCCGGCACACGCGCGCGGTCACCTGCACCGGCGAGTCGAAGCGCAGCGTCTCCTCGACCGCGTTGCCCCACCGCTGCGGCTCGTCGCGCAGGACCGCCAGCTGCTCGGGGTGGCGCATGAGCAGGTAGGCGCCGGTGCCGAGCAGGTTGACGGTGGTCTCGAACCCGGCCGCCAGCAGCAGCCCCGCCGTGGCCAGCAGCTCCTGCTCGCTCAGGTCGTCGAGCTGGACCAGCTGGCTGAGCAGGTCGTCCCCGGGCTCCCGGCGCAGCCGCGCGAAGTGCCCGCGCATCCACTCGTTGACCCTGCGGATGTTGATCTCCGTCTGCCGGTACGTCGAGAAGGGCAGCCCCAGGTCCAGGGTCGGCGCCGCCGCGTTGCCCCAGGCCAGGAACTGCCGCCGCATGTCCAGCGGCACGCCGAGGATCTCCGCGATGACCGTCACCGGCAGCAGCGCGGCGAAGTCGGCGACCAGGTCGGCCGGCTTGTCCCGCAGCAGCTCGTCGCACGTGCGCTCGATGCGCGGCCGCAGCCCCTCGATGGCCCGGGCGGTGAACACCCTGGAGACCAGCCGCCGGTACCGCGTGTGCTCCGGCGGATCGACGACCAGCATCGACGGCGGGTCGACCGGCCCGATCGGCGAGCTGCGCCGGCTGAACCGGAACAGCAGCCCGATCGGCGCCGGCAGCGGCCGGTCGGTGAACCCGACCCCGAAGGCGTCGTCCCGCAGCACCGCGCCGGCCACCTCGTGCCGGGCCGTGGCCCACATGAGCCGCCCCCGCACGAGCGGCGCGGCCTGCCGGATCGTCGCGTAGAACGGGTACGGGTCGCGGCGCACGCCCGGATCGGCGAAGAACCGGGCCTGCTCGTCCCCCTTGCGCGCGGCGGCGTTGATGCCGGCCCGCATGAACCCGTGCTTCGTGGCCCAGCGGACCGCGGTACCAGGCAGCATGGCGCACCCCCTTGGTACTCCACGGTACCAAGGGGGTGCGCCCCGGTCCAGCCGCGGGCTGAGCGGCGGATCACTACACTCACGCCGATGTCCAGGAACGGGAAGCGGCCGCGGTACGGCATCACCCGCGCCCAGATCGCGGCGGCCCAGCGGCAGTGGCGGCGCGGCGACCACATCGGCGCCTGCGCGGCCTGCGGCATCGAGCCCGCCGTCGACCTGCGCGACGTGCGCGAGCGGGCCGGGCGGGAGGTCGCCGCCGCGGTCGAGGACGACCTGGCCCACCTCGTCCCCGACCTGCTGCGCTGGCACGCGCTGGGCCAGCGGCCCTACCCGGCCCGCACGGACTCCTACCTGCGGTGGCCCGCCCTGTCCCTGGCCGGCTACGGCGACAACGCCTTACACCTGGCGGCGTGGCCGGAGCAGGGCCCGCTGCTCGGCGGCACCGCCCGGTTCGCGCTGCGCTTCGGACCCCTGCCGGACCGGAGCCTGCCCATCGCGCGCGAGACGTGGGACGCCCGGCACGCGGCCGGCCTGCTGGCCCTGTGCGGCGGCCACACCCGGCTGCCGTTCTTCGCCGCCGACGGCCGCCGCCTGGCCCCCGCCGAGCTGGAGGGCGCCGGCCCGGAGTCCCTGACCGAGCGCGTCGTGCGCCTCTTCGCCGAAGCGCAGTACGCGCGGGCCTGGGAGGCGGCGGGCGCCGACGTCGAGCTCGGCGAGGGCATCCCGGAGTCGTACCTGCGGGTCCTGCCGACCCTCGCGCCGGCAGGCCCCGTCGCGATCGCCAACGCCCGGCGGGCCGCCGCCCGGGCGGGCGTGCCGGCCGCCTGGATTCGCGCGTACGGCCGTGTCGTGCGGCTGGACCGCCTGGGCCCGCACGACCGGCCCCGCGTCCGCGTCCTCGCCGGCGCCTACCTGCGGGACGAGCCGGCGGTGGAGCTGGCGTACTCCGACGTCAGCTGGCTCCCCGACTTCCGCGACCTGCTGTCCGGCCGGCTCGAGCCGGGCGACCTGCACCCGATGGTCGCCGCCGCGCTGTTCCCGACCATGGAGCGCGCCGCGGACGCCGGCCCGCCGGACATGCCCGCGCCCGCCACGGTCCGGGTGCGCTGCGAGGGGGTGTGGCACGAGCTGGCGCACCGCGGCGGCACCCTCACCGCCCCGCACCCGCCCGAGGCGGCCGCCCGGGAGGCCGCCCTGCTGGCGTTCGGCGGCCCGCCCCCGGCCGGCTGCCCGGCCGCCCAGCTGGCCTGGCGGGGCGCCCGGATACGCCTGCCCCGCGCCCTGCGCGAGCTGCGCGGCGAGCTGATGCTGCGGGTGGCGGCGGGCGAGGCCGACACCCTGGAGGCGATGCTGGACGCCGGCCTGGACCCGAACTGCCGCGACGGCGACGACCGCACCGTCCTGCACCTGCTGCCGTGCCTGATCCCGGACGGGGCGGCGCTGCGCCTGCTGCCCCGCCTGCTGGCCGCCGGCGTCAACCCGAACGCCCTGGACCGCGACGGGCTCACCCCGCTCATGCTCGCCGAGCGCTCGGGCGCCCGCCCCGAGCTGATCGCGGCCCTGCGCGCCGCCACGGCCACCTGAGCCCGCCGCGCGGCGTCGCTACTGCTTGGCCTCGAGGGCCCCGGTCTTGCCGTTCGGGGTGGCGCCGGCCAGGCCCGCCAGGAGGTTGCGCAGGTCGATGCCGGTCAGGTCGGTGCCCAGCTGCAGACCCTGGGCGACGTTGCTGGCCACGGCCTTGGTCAGGGACGTGGCGCCCTCGGTGGAGATGACGGTCATCTGGTCGATCTCCCCGATCGGCTTGCTGGCCGCCCCCACCACGTCCGGCAGGACCCGGACCATGAGGTCGAGGATGGCGGCCTGGCCGTACTCCTCGAACGCCTCGGCCTTGGCCCGCATGGCGGCGGCCTCGGCCTGGCCGCGGGCCAGCGTCGCGTCGGCCTCGGCGGCGCCCTCCAGCCGCAGCGCCTCGGCCGCCGCCGCGCGGGCGTCGGCCTGCGCCTTGCCCTCCAGGGCGAGGGCCTTGGCGGCGGCCGCGCGGCGGACCCGCTCGCCCTCGCCGACGAGCCGGGCCTGCTCGGCCTGGGCCTGGGCGGCGGCGATGGTGGCCAGGCGGGACGCCTCGGCCTTGGCGATGGCCGCGTTCTTGGCCGCCTCGGCCTCCTGCTCCACGCGGTACCGCTCGGCGTCGGCCGGCTTGCGCACCTCGGTGTCGAGCTGGCGCTCCTTGAGCTCCGCGTTGCGCTCGGCGACCTTCTGCTGCTCGCCGAGGATGTTCTGCTGCATCTCGGCCTGGGCGATCGGGCCGGCCGAGGCCGAGCGGGCCGCGGCGGCGTCGATCTCGGCCTGGACCCCGGCCCGCTTCAGGGCCAGGTTGCGCTCCGAGTCGGCGATGGCCTCCTCGGCGCGCATCCGCTCCTGCTCGGCGCCCTGGCGGGCCTGGGCCTCGGCGATGGCGGCGGCCCGGTAGACCCGCGCCGCCTCGGGGCGGCCGAGGTCCTCCAGGTAGGTGCCGGCGGTGCGGATGTCCTCGAGCTGGAACACGTCGAGGACGAGGCCCTGGTGGGTCAGCGTGAGCTCGGCCTCCTCGGCGACGTGGGCGGCGAACCCGGCCCGGTCGCGAATGATCTCCTCGATGGTGAGCCGGCCGATGACCGAGCGCAGCGCGCCCGAGAGCACCTGCGCGGTGAACGTCTCGATCCGGTCCTGCTGGTGCAGGAAGCGCTGCGCGGCCGGGCGGATCATCTCCGCGGTCCCGCCGACCTTGACGATCGCGACGGCCTCGGCGTCGCAGCGGATGCCCTGCTTGCTGACCGCGGCGGTGACCTGCACCGGGATCTCGCGGCTGGACAGGTCGAGGCGGTGCAGCCGCTGGACGATCGGCAGCACGAACACGGCCGCGCCCATCACGACCTTCTGCCCGGACAGGTCCGTGGTGACGCTGCCGTCGGCGGCCTTGACCGCGCGGCCCTTGCGCCCGGTGACGATGAACGCCTCGTTGGGGCCGGCGACCCGGACCCGGGACAGCACGGAGGCGACGATGAGCACGACCAGCACGACGAGGCCGCCGACGGCGGCTAGGAGCGGTGTCATGACCCTTCCTCATGGTCGAGAACGGCCGCCGGCCCGAGCGGCGGCAAGGGCGGCTGGAGCGGCGTCACGAGCACGCTGGACGGGGTCGGCACCCCGATGACCAGCACCCGGACGCCGAGCGCGAGCGGGCCGTCCGCGCGCGCGTTGAACTTCATCGGCTGTCCCGCGTAGGACAGCCGGACCTGGCCGAGGCCGCCGCCGGGCGGGATCTCGCTGACCACCACGCCCATCGCGCCGATCAGGCCGGCACTCTCGGGCGTGGCGTCGGTGGGCATGTCGGCGACGGCGGCGACCAGCCGGCCGGCGCCCCAGGCGAGCGGCACCCCGGCCACCAGCCCGGCGAGGCAGCCGACGAGGACGGCGGACGGCCCGGTGCGGTGGGCGAGCTCGACGGCAGCGGCGCCACCGAACCCGAACCCGCCGATGAACCCGCTGGTAATGGGCAGCGAGTACGCCGAACCCCGGGCCCGGAGCCTGCGACGCGGGAACCGGAAGTGCCCGATCCGGTGGAACCGGAGGGAAAGCGACAGCGACAGCAGGCTCAGGCCACCCAGGCCCAGAAAGGCGAGCGTCACGGCGCTCATGTGCCATCCCCGTTGGTCCCGGTGTCAGGGCGCCAGGACCCGCAGTTCTGACGTTAGACCGCCCGTCAAGTGATGGCGATCACTCTCCGGAGCGCAGCACGATCTCCGTGATCTCGCTGGGGGCGAAGACGCGGAAGGGCGGGCCCCAGAAGCCGGTGCCCCGGCTGGTGAAGAGCTGGGTGCGCGCCGAGTGCCGGGTCAGGCCCTGGACCACGGGCTGGTCCACGCGGACGAGGTAGTGGAAGGGCCAGATCTGCCCGCCGTGGGTGTGGCCCGACAGCTGCAGGTCGATGCCGTGGCGCACCGCCGCGTCGATCTGCTTCGGCTGGTGGGCGAGCAGCAGCACGGGCAGGTCGGGATCGGCCCCCTCCAGCGCGAGCGCATGGTCGGGCCGGTGGCCCTCCAGCCCGGAGCCGCCGGCCGTGCGGTCGTCGACGCCGGCCACCACGAGCCGGTCGCCGCCGCGCTCGACGACGATGTGCCGGTTGTGCAGCGGCTCCCAGCCGAGCGCCTGCATGTGGTCGAGCCAGCCCTGGGCCTCGCCGAAGTACTCGTGGTTGCCGGTGACGTACACCCGTGCGAGCCTCGCCCGGATGTCGCCGAGCGGGGCGGCCTGCTCGAGGCGCTGGCCCACGGTGCCGTCGGCGATGTCACCGGTGTGCGTGACGATGTCCGCGTCGAGGGAGTTGACCACCTCGGTGACGCCCTTGGACCAGGCGACCCGGTCGATGGGCCCGTAGTGGGTGTCGGTGAGCTGCACGATGCGCAGCCCGTCGAGGCCGGCCCCGAGCCGCGGGATGCGCACCTCGACCCGGCGCACCCGCGGCACCCGCATGGCCTCCCGGTGGCCCCACAGGCCCAGCCCGAGGGCGACCACGGCGGTGAAGCCGGCCGCGACCCGCGAGCGGACCGGGTCGTCGACCCCGCCGGCCAGCAGCGCCAGGCGCAGCAGGTCGCCGGCGATGGCCCAGACGAAGAGGATCCACACTGCGCCGAGCAGGGTGTCGCCGATGCGGGCGGCCCAGTCGGCCCGGCGGGCGTGGCCGAGGAACATGGTGACCGGGAAGGTCACCAGCGCGGCGGCGAAGACGAGCGTGCCGGCGACCTGGACGGCGACGGGCCAGTCGTTGCCGGCCATGACCAGCGACCACCACGGCACCCCGAACAGCAGGCCGAGGACCACGACGAGGGTCGCGGTGAAGGCCAGGGGCCGCAGGAGGGAACGCGGCCGCTCGGCCGGAGCCGGTACCGCCTCAGTAGTCGCCATGGGACAATGGTGCCACCCGTCGGTTGTCGTTGCTGAGCGCGCTCACAGGACTCTCGGCGGTGTGTTGCCGGCGGCCACGATCGCCCGGCGCACCGGCACCGCCAGCAGCATCGCCAGGCCGGCCACGAAGAAGACGACCAGCGACGCGATGGCCATCCGGTTGCTGTGCGCGAGCTGGAAGGCCAGGCCGAACAGCAGCGGGCCGAGCCAGCTGGTGCCGTCGGAGGAGATCTCGTACAGCCCGTAGTACTCGGCCTCCATGCCCCGCGGGATCATCTGGCTGAACAGCGACCGGCTCAGCGCCTGGCTGCCGCCGAGCACGATGCCGATGAGGCACCCGAGCAGCATGAAGGCGACCGGCGAGTTGGCCGGCAGCGGGTAGGCCAGGGCGACCGCGACGATCCACACGACGAGGCTCGCCGCGATCGTGCGCCAGGCGCCGAACCGGACCGCGACGCGGCCCAGCAGCCAGGCGCCCCCGAACGCGACGAACTGCACCAGCAGGATGGTGATGATCTGCACCGACTGGGACAGGTGCAGCTCCTGGTCGGCGTAGATCGTGGCCACCGTGATGACGGTCTGGATGCCGTCGTTGTACACCAGGTACGCGGCCAGGAAGAACAGCGTGAGCGGGTACGCGCGGGCGCTCTTGAGCGTGTGCCACAGCTGCCGGAAGCCGTCGGTGAGGACCGAGCCCCCGGTGTGCTCGCCGGCGACGGCCGGCCGGTCGGGCAGCCGCACGATCGCCACGGTGGTGAACGCGGCCCACCACACGCCGGCCGAGACGATCGACCAGCGGGCCACGGTCGCCTTGTGGTCGTCGCCGAGCACGACGAGTGCGGCGAGGTTCGCGGCAAGCAGCAGGCCGCCGCCGACGTAGCCGATGGCCCAGCTGAAGCTGGAGATGCGGTCCCGGTCGTCCGGGCCGGCCAGCTGCGGCAGGTAGGAGTTGAAGACCACCTTGGCCGCGCCGTAGGCGATGTTGGCGACCAGCAGCAGCACGGCGCCGAGCAGCCAGCGGGTGCCGGTCAGCAGCACCATCGCGATGACCGCGCCGGCGCCGATGTAGGCGAAGAGGGCCAGCAGCCGCTTCTTGTGCGAGCTGCGGTCCGCGAGCGCCCCGACGAGCGGCAGCAGGGGGACGGTCAGCAGCACCGAGGCCGAGACGGTGTAGGTGAACAGCGAGCCGGTCGCCACCGGGATGCCGAGCGGGTGCACGAGCCCGTCGGGTCCGGCCGCGTTCTCGGCGATGGTGGTGAGGTACGGCCCCAGGAAGACGGTGATGACCGTGGCCCGGAAGGCGGAGATGGCCCAGTCGTAGGAGTACCAGGCGACCCGCTCCGCGCGGGTGGAGGCGGGAACGGCGGGGGCGCCGGCCTCGGTGGCGGTCATGGCCAGCATGATGCCAAAGGCGGCGCCCCCGCAGAAGGGTGCGATGCGGCCGTTATTCGCGCTCGGCGGACACCGCGGTCAGCGGCGTCGCCACGTCCTCGAGGGACCTGCCCTCGGCGTTGACGCCGAGCACCACTTCGACCAGGCCGCCGATGACCATCACGGCGGCGCCGATGAGGTAGCCGATGAACAGCTTGCCCGGGTCCTCGCCCTCGCCGATCAGCCAGCCGTAGAAGATCGGGCCGATCGCGCCGAAGCACTGCGCGATGGCGAAGAACACCGCGATCGCCTGCGCCCGGATCTCCAGCGGGAAGATCTCCGAGACGGTGAGGTACGCCGAGCTCGCGCCGGCCGAGGCGAAGAAGAAGATGACGCACCAGGCCACTGTCTGCGTGAACGCGTTGAGCATGCCCGCGTCGAAGAGCCAGGCGGTGAGCGCCAGCAGGACGCCGGAGAGGATGTACGTCCCGGCGATCATCTTGCGCCGCCCGATGGTGTCGAAGAGGTGGCCCAGCAGCAGCGGGCCGGCCAGGTTGCCCACCGCGAACGCGATCAGGTAGATCGGCGTCTTCTCGGCGTCGACGTGGTAGAACTTCGACAGCACCAGCGTGTAGGTGAAGAAGATCGCGTTGTACAGGAACGACTGCGTGATCATCAGGCTGGCCGAGAGCGTCGAGCGGGCCGGCATCCGGGTGAAGAGCACCTTGAGCAGCGCCAGGTAGCCGTGGCTCGCGGCCGGGCGGATCTGCAGGGCGCGGGACTCGTCGACCGGGGCGAGCGTCTGGCCGGAGGCCTCGACGTCGCGCTCGATCTGGGCGATGGCCTCCTCGGCCTCCCCCTCGCGGCCGTGCATGACGAGCCAGCGGGGGCTCTCCGGCAGGTGTCGGCGCAGGTTCCAGATCGCCAGGCCGATGATCGGGCCGATGAGGAAGCCCAGCCGCCAGGCGATGTTCAGCGAGAGGTGGTTGAGCAGCACGTAGGTGCCGAGGGTGCCGATGATGGCGCCGCCCCAGTAGGTGCCGTTCACGCCGATGCCGACGCGGCCGCGGTACTTCGCCGGCATCATCTCGTCGATGGCCGAGTTGATCGCGGCGTACTCGCCGCCGATGCCGGCCCCGGCGATGAACCTCGTCAGGTACAGGAACACGAGCGCCAGCGCGCTGTTGCCCCACGTGAGCGCGGTGAGCGCGTTGCCCGCGAGGTAGACGCCGAGGGTGACGATGAAGAGGTTCTTGCGCCCGAGGGCGTCGGAGAGCCGGCCGAAGAACAGCGCGCCGAAGACCTCACCGATGAGGTAGACGGTGGCGATCGCGCCGACCTGCGTGCTGGAAAGCCCGAGGGTCTCCTGCTTGTTCAGCACGGCCCCGACCGCGCTGGCGATGGTGATCTCCAGCCCGTCGAGCACCCACGCGGTGCCGAGGGCGATGACCATGCGGGTGTGGAAAGGGGCCCAGGTCAGGCGGTCGATCCGAGCCGGAATGAGGCTGCGGATGATCCCACCGGCCGGGGCCGCTGCTGATTGCGTTTCAGCCACGGGCACCTCCCAGGCGCTGGGACACGACGGCGTGTCCATCTGTGATGGCACGTGCCCGATGCGTCAGACATCAAAACCCACCACTTGACGGATCCGCCCGGATCGTTGAGGCTGGCACTGCGAGAGAGCGCTCTCTCATCCCCGCCAGCGACCAACGCCCGCCAGCGCCGGTCCACCGCCTGAACCGGCGCGCCCCCGAGGTGCGGCGTCGATCGCCGACGCCCCAACCCACGTCAGGGAGCAGCCTTGATACCCGACAACGCCAGACCACCCACCCCCGCAACCATCGACGAACGTGCACCTCGCCGGTCCCGCCGGCGCCGCGGTCTGATCGTGAGCGCGCTCTCCGTGGTGGCCGTCCTGCTCGGCTACGCGGCCTTCACGATCGGCAACGCGAGCGCCGCCAGCTCGCTGCTGTCACAGGGCAAGCCCACCACCGCCTCCTCGAGCGAGAACGCCACGCTCGCGGCCGGCAACGCGACCGACGGCAACACCGGGACCCGCTGGTCGAGCGCGTTCAGCGACCCGCAGTGGATCCAGGTCGACCTGGGCCAGACCGCCACGATCGACCAGGTGGTGCTCAACTGGGAGGCCGCCTACGCGAAGTCGTTCCAGATCCAGACCTCGGCCAACGGCACGACCTGGACGAACATCTACAGCACGACCACCGGCACCGGCGGGGTGCAGACCCTGGCCGTCTCCGGCTCGGGCCGCTACGTGCGGATGAACGGCACCGCCCGGGCCACCGCCTACGGCTACTCGCTGTTCGAGTTCCAGGTGTTCGGCTCGTTCGGCGGCACCACCGGCTGCAGCACCGCCAACGCGGCGCAGGGCAAGACGGCCACCGCGTCGTCGGCCGAGAACGCCGCCACGCAGGCCTCGGCCGCCTTCGACGGCAACACCGGCACCCGCTGGTCGAGCGCGTTCAGCGACCCGCAGTGGATCCAGGTCGACCTGGGCGGCACCGCGACCATCTGCGGCGTCGACCTCAACTGGGAGGCCGCGTACGCGACGGCCTTCCAGATCCAGGTGTCCGCCAACGGCACCAGCTGGACGAACATCTACAGCACGACCACCGGCACCGGCGGCGTGCAGCAGATCACCGCCTCGGGCAGCGGCCGCTACGTGCGGATGAACGGCACCGCCCGGGCCACCGCCTACGGCTACTCGCTGTGGGAGATGGCGGTCCACGTGACCGGCACGATCCCGACCACGCCGGGTAGCACCCCGCCCACCAGCACCCCGCCGCCGGACCAGTTCTGGGGCGACACCGCCTCCATCCCGGCCGCACAGAACGTGGTCATGGTGAAGGTGCTCAACCGCACCAACGGCAAGTACCCGGACAGCCAGGTGTACTGGAGCTACAACGGCCAGGTGCACTCGATCGCCGACCAGCCGTACTTCGACATGCCGGCGAACACCGCGGGCCGGATGTACTTCTACGTCGGCCAGCCCAACGGGCAGTACTACGACTTCATCGAGTTCACCGTGGGCCCGGCCGTGTTCAACGGCAACACCACGCGGGTCGACGCCTTCGGCCTGAAGATCGCGATGCGACTGCACGCCAAGGACGGCTACGACGTGCAGGTCGGCGAGGACTACCAGACCTTCACCGAGTCGCGCGACGCCACCTTCGCCAAGTTCATCGCGGAGGTACCGCAGGAGTTCAAGGTCCTGGCCCAGTCCCAGGCCCCGTACCGGATCATCGCGCCGGGCTCCGACCCGACGTTCCGCAGCGGCGGCGTGAACCAGAACTACTTCACGTCGTACGCGCAGCAGTACGGCATCAACGCCCCGACGTCGGACATCTTCGGCTGCGCCGGGGTGCTCGCCAACGACCCGGGCAACTGCGCCGCGCTCAACCGGCACGTGCGCCAGCTGCCGCAGTCGGACTGGTCGACGCCGAGCCTGTACTACCAGGCCGCGCCGGCGAACTACTACGCCAAGTTCTGGCACGACCACGCCATCAACAAGCTGGCGTACGGCTTCCCGTACGACGACTACGCCGGGCAGTCCTCGTTCGTCTCGCACGGCAACCCGCAGTACCTGCTGGTGGCGGTCGGCTTCTAGCCGTTCTCCCCTGATTACGGGGGGTGGCGCGGATCACGCGCCACCCCCTTTCTTCAGTCCAGGTTTATCAGTCTACATTTACTATATGGAGATCGAGAGCACCGCCGCAGCGCTGCAGATCGCGGTCGGCCGCCTCGTCCGGCGACTCCGGCAGACGCACGTGCCCGGGGAGCTGACCCTCGCCGAGGCGTCGGTGCTGTCCCGCCTCGACCGGGAGGGCGCCACGACCCCCGGGGAGCTGGCGAACCTGGACCGGGTCAAGCCCCAGGCGATGGGCGCCACCCTGCAGGCCCTGGAGCAGCGCGACCTCGTCTCGCGCGCGCCTGACCCGGGCGACGGCCGGCGGGTCCTCATGGCCGTCACGGACGAGGGCAGGCGGCTGCTGACCGACCGCCGCTCCCTGAAGACCCAGGCGATCGCCGAGGCGATAGGCCGGCTCACCGAGGACGAGCGGGCCCACATCGCCGAGGCCGCACACCTGCTCGACCGGCTGGCGGAGGAGCTGTGAGCACGACCGCGACGGCCACCGCCGAGCGGGCCGGGACGGACCGCTACAAGTGGGTGGCGCTGTCGAACACGACGCTCGGCATGCTCATGGCCACCATCGACGGCTCGATCGTCATCATCTCGCTGCCGGCCATCTTCCGCGGCATCGGCCTGGACCCGCTCGCCCCCGGCAACATCGGCTACCTGCTGTGGATGATCATGGGGTACCTCCTGGTGTCCGCGGTGCTGGTGGTCGCCCTCGGGCGGCTGGGCGACATGTTCGGGCGCGTCAGGATGTACAACACCGGCTTCCTGATCTTCGCCATCGCCTCGGTGGCGCTCTCCGTGGACCCGTTCCGGGCCGGCGCCGGTGCGCTGTGGCTGATCGGCTGGCGGATCGTGCAGGCCTTCGGCGGCGCGATGCTCACCGCCAACTCCGCGGCCATCCTCACCGACGCGTTCCCGGCCCGCCAGCGCGGCATGGCCCTGGGCATCAACCAGATCACCGCCCTCGCCGGGCAGTTCCTCGGCCTGCTGCTCGGCGGGGTGCTCGCGGTGTGGGACTGGCGCGCGGTCTTCTGGGTCAGCGTGCCCGTCGGCATCGTCGGCACCATCTGGTCGTACCGCAGCCTCCGCGAGACCGGCGAGCGCCACCGCACCTCCGTGGACTGGGCCGGCAACATCACCTTCGCGGCCGGCACCGCGCTCATCCTGGCCTCGATGACCTACGGGATCCAGCCGTACGGCGGCCACCCCACCGGCTGGACCAGCCCCAAGGTGCTGGGCGGCATCGGCCTGGGCGTGGCCCTGCTGGTCGCGTTCGTCGTCATCGAGTCGCGGGTGGCCCACCCGATGTTCCGCCTGGCCCTGTTCAAGGTGCGCGCCTTCGCCGCCGGCAACCTGGCCGCGCTGCTCGTCGCCATCGCCCGCGGCGGCATGCAGTTCATGCTCATCATCTGGCTGCAGGGCATCTGGCTGCCGCTGCACGGCTACAAGTTCGAGGACACCCCGCTGTGGGCCGGCATCTTCATGCTCCCGCTGACGTTCGGCTTCCTCGTCGCCGGGCCGATCTCGGGGTACCTCTCGGACCGCTTCGGCGCCCGGCTCTTCTCCACGCTCGGGCTCCTGCTCGTCGCGGCCGGCTTCCTCGGGCTGCTGCTGATCCCGATCGACTTCCCGTACCCGGTGTTCGCCGCCCTGCTGGTGGTCTCGGGCCTGGGCCAGGGCATGTTCTCCGCCCCGAACACGTCGGCCATCATGAGCAGCGTCCCGGCCGGCCAGCGCGGCGTCGCCTCGGGCATGCGCGCCACCTTCCAGAACGCCGGCACCTCCCTGTCGATCGGCGTCTTCTTCTCCCTCATGGTGGCCGGCCTGGCCCGCGCCCTGCCCGGCACGCTCACGTCGGGGCTCTCGGCACAGGGTGTACCGCACGACGTCGCCGCCAGCGTCGCCTCGCTACCGCCGGTGAGCACGCTGTTCGCGGCCTTCCTGGGCAGCAACCCGGTCGAGCACCTGCTGGGCCACGACGTGCTGGCGGCGCTGCCGCCCGGCAACGTGGCCACGCTGACCGGCCACGAGTTCTTCCCGAACCTCATCGCCCAGCCCTTCCACGACGGCCTGGTGGTCGTCTTCGGCGCGGCGACGCTGATGACCCTGCTCGCGGCCGTCGCCTCGGCCTCCCGCGGCCGTCACGTCCGCCAGCAGTAGCCCGCGTCAGGCGGCCGCGGCGGCGCGGAGGGCACAGGCGCCGCGCCAGTCGCCCTCCCGGCGCAGGCGCTGGGCCTCGGCGATCTGGGCGCGCGTGATGCCGTACCGCGGCCGCCCCTGCAGGTTCGTGGACATCGGGCGCGAGTGCAGTGATCCACCGTCGCGGCCTGCGGAGGTCATGGCGGACGCGGGAGCGCGCGCAGGGCGGCGGCCAGGGCCCGGTTGGCGCCGGGCTCCCCGGCCGCCGCCCGCGGGGTCACGCCACGGCGGTCCTCGGCGTCGGGGTCCAGGCCGGCGGCGAGCAGGCGCGGCAACAGGCGCAGGGCGGCCTCGTCGGGGACCAGGCCCGGCAGCAGGTGCAGCAGGGTGCCGCTGCCGGCCGAGCGGCAATGGGGGTCCAGGCCGGCGTCGAGCATGGCCTCGAGGGTGTCGGCCTCCCCCGCCGCGACCCGGGCCAGCAGCTCGCGGTGCAGCTCCTGCACCTCCCGCAGCTCGCGTGGCGCGCGGGCCAGGACGCCGCGCCAGAACAGCAGGGCGGCGGCGCACCCGGTGGGCCTCGGGCCGCGCAGCGCCAGCAGGGCGGCCTCCCGCTCCAGGTACTCGGGCGGGTGCGGGGCGCTCAGCACGCCGTCGCGGTGTTCCAGGACGTGCCACTCCTCGGCGCACGCCACGCGGACCGGGGCGGGCGGGGGCAGGGGCGGCGGGCCGCAGTCCTCCGGGCCGGGCAGGGCCGGGAACAGGGCGGCGGCGACCATCGGGTGCAGGTCGCGCGGGCCGAGCCGGCCGGCCATGAGGTCGACGAAGTCGGCGGGCCAGAACAGCTCCGTCAGCGGAAGCTCTACGGCGGGATGGCGCCGCAGCCACCTCGAGTCCACGACGCTCAGCCGCGGGGCGGCGGTGTCCAGGCGGTCGAACCAGAAGTACTCGCGCTCGCCGGCGTGCGCCCAGACCACGTCGGCGCCGGTGCGGCGGGCCGCCGCCAGGGCCTGCGGGGCGGCCGGGGCGTCGAAGGGGCGCAGGGTGTCGTGCCACCCGCGGATCCGGTCGGTCAGCTCGGGCTCGACGCCGGCGGCGCGCCACGCGTCGTCCGGGCGGAAGTCGTTGAACAGGCGCACGACCCGCTCGACCGGCGACGCGGGGCCGGAGCCGGGCCGGCCGTCGGCGGTGAAGAACGGCAGGCTCGTCCCGCCGCCGCAGCGGGCCGCCAGGTTGCCTGCCTGCCGGTCGTCCCACAGCTCGCGCAGGCCCGCCAGCGTGGTGGTCTCGTGGCCGTCGGGCGGGCGGCCGAAGCGCAGCGCGAAGCGGGCGGGAGCGCGATCGGGCCAGCCGGTCAGGTAGAGGGCGTCCTCGCCGTACCGGGCCAGGGACGTGACCGCGCGGGCGCCGTAGGCGGTCCACTTGAGGCGCCAGTCGGTGCGGGCCGGGTGGCGCTGCAGGCGCAGGGCGTGCCAGCGCAGGAGGTCCGGGACCAGGTGGCGCAGGTCGTCGGCGAGGTCCGCCCGTTCGGCCACGATGCCGGGGTCGATCGCGACCTCGATGCCGCAGGCGTGGCAGGCGCCGAGCCAGTCGCCCTCGCGCCGCAGGCGTTGCGCCCTCGCGATCTGGGCGCGCGTCACGCCGTACCGCTGCGGCCGCTTGTGATCGTCAGGCATCGCGGCGAGTCTAGACACGGGACGGCCCCACCGCCGCGAGCAGCGGTGGGGCCGCCTGGTGCCGCGCCGGTCAGGACGCGGCGCCACCCGGCTGCAGGACGCCGTTCACCGTGAGGGTGTACGGCGCGTACTGCTGGACCATCTCGGTCGGCTCGTCGTAGGCGACGACCGCCACGACCTTCGGGAACAGCGAGAGCAGCGCCAGCTGGATCCAGTTGAGCTGCAGGCTGTGCACCCCGTTGTACTCGAACTGCCACGCGAAGTGGTTGTTCTCGTCCAGGCCGATGAGCTTCACGTCCCAGTTCTTCACCGAGACCGGCTTGATCTGGGTCGGGGACTTGAACGGCGCCAGGCTGGAGCCGTCGCTGAGCAGGGTGCCGCCCACCGTGATGTCGTCGACGAGGAGACCGCCCTCGTTGACGCCACCGTCGCTGACGTAGCGGAAGCTGAGCAGGATCGACTTGCCGGCGTAGGCCGAGAGGTCGAACGTGTGCAGCTCGAAGCCGTCGGTCGTGCCGTTGAGGCCGGGGCCCAGCGGTCCGGCGACGGTCTTGTCACCCGGGATGGACGTGTACGTCGCGCCGCCGTCGGTCGAGACCTGGACGTAGGCGTAGTCGTACGTGAGCTCGGCGCCGTACTTCGCGAGGAAGGTCAGCGACGCGTTGCTCGCCGGCACGGTCACCGGGATCACGGCGCTCGCGTCGGTGTTGTTCGCGTTACCCGAGAACAGCACCGAGTTGCCGGGCCGGTCCGGGTCGTTGTTCACCAGCGTGTAGGCCAGCGGCAGGGGCGGCAGCTCCGCGACGCCGCTGAACTTCAGCGACCGCAGATCCTTGCCCTTGAGCAGCTTGCCGTCCTTCTGCAGCGGGACGTAGTCCGCGCCGTTGGGCGCGGCCCCGGGCTTGTTGTACGAGGCCGGGTTGTCCAGGTTGACCTGCGCCAGGATGCTCTTCGACGTCACCTTGGACTTCTCGGCGCCGAGCACGATGCCAAACTTGGTGTCGACCGTCTTGTCGACCAGCATCATGGTCTGGAAGTCGTGCAGGACGCTGTACACGTCCTTGGCGCCCTTGGCCTTCACCGCGGCGTCGACGCTGGCCAGACCCTGCAGGTCGGCGTCACGGTGCAGCCGCGAGATGAGGTCGAGACCGAAACGGTCGTAGAGGTACAGGATGAACTGGTACGCGTGGCCGTAGTCGGCCAGCACACCGCTTCCCGTGTTGCCCTCGCCCCAGAGGTTCAGCGAACCCTGGGCGCCGTTGCAGTCGCGCGGGATGGGGTTGTAGGTGGTGACCACCCCGCCGTAGCCCTGGTAGCAGTACACGTGGCTGTCGCCGCCGTAGTCGGCGACCGTGAGGTTCGGGTTGCTGTAGCCGGTGAGCGCCATGGCGAAGTCGGAGAGACCCTCGTTCATCCAGGTCACCTCGTTCGGGTCCGAGTAGCTCTCCAGCAGGTGCTGCCACTCGTGTGCGAACGTGCCCTCGTAGCTGCGCGGCTTCGCCGGGCGGTTCGTGCAGGCGTCGGTCGTCGGCTCGTGGGCCGGGTGGGCACCGGTGCGGTGCGCCCAGTCGAACGCGTCGATCGTCATGACGTTGCGGTCGAACAGCTCGTCGAACTGCGAGGAGAAGAAGCCGGCGATGTAGGTCGGGTTGTTCGCCAGGTCGTAGTAGTTCCCGTCCCGGACGTTGTCGACCAGCGTCACCGTCTTGTCACCGGCGCCCGTGTAGACCCCGCCGTTGCCGTTCTTGTCGGGGCCGAGCAGGGCGTGGCTTCCGTCGCGGCTCTCCGGCGTGCTGAAAGCCGCGGTCTCCTTGGGGTACATGTTGTTGTCGAACTCGCTGATGAAGTTCGTCACCTGCTCATCGGTCACCGCGGTGGAGCCGGCACCGGCGTTGCGGCAGTCGCCCGCCGGGAACGTCGTGTCGACGGCCACCCAGATCTCGATGTGCTGCCCCACGCCGCGCAGGACGTAGTTCTTGCGGTACAGCGTCCCGTTGTAATCGTCGGAACCCAGCCACTGGCGGACGGTGCCGACCGGCGGGGTGTCCGCCGCGACGAGCGTGGAGCGCTGCTGCGCCTTGCTGCTCGCCATCTTCGACGTGTCGAGAGCCTTGCCGTCCAACGTGAACTTCGTGCGGGTCATCTCCCGCGTGTCGTCCGGGGACGTCACGGCCTTCGCCGGGGCCTTCGCGGGCGCGGCGGCGGCCGGCATTGCCGGCAGCGCGACGAGCACCGGGACGGCCAAGGCGGCGGCCGCGGCTGTGGCCAGGCCTTTTCTCACCATGGAGCCTCCTAACGACGGCGCGCGGCACCCGGCGGGATTCACCGCCTGGGCCCGTGCGCCGGGTTCGGGTTCATATTGACAACGCACACTATCGCCGCGTTGCACATGGACGCCTGTCGCATCGAAGGTGAAGGGTCTTCGCAAGGGGTTGCCGAGGTTGCCCGACGTCACCGCATCGTGGTTCCGTGCGGCTGCCGCCGGGCGCGACGCAACGTCCGGGGTCGCCCGATCGGCCCGGATACGCAGCGTGACGGCCGGATTGCGGTCGCCTGTGTGCCCGACGCGTAAACCGGTCATCGGGTTGCGTCGGCGGACAAAGTCCCCCGGGAAACACCCGGCCGGGCCAGGGTCGGCCCCGTCCGAACGATCACGGACCGCGACGTCCGGCGGGCCGGGCACCCTCCGGACGGACGGGGAAGGCGGCTGGACAGCGGTACACCGAAGGTCATCGCGGACCGTATCGTCGCAGCATGGCAGCCCTGACCCTCGCGGTGGAACGACTCGCTGCCGCCACGGTCCTGTCCTGTCACGGGTCGCTGGTGGCGGCCAGCGCGATGCAGCTGGAGACGGCCCTGTCCCAGGTGCTGCTGCGGCCGCAGGTCAGGATCGTCGTCGACCTGGGTGCGGTGGCGTCGATGGACTGCACCTGCGTGATGATGCTGCGGGTCACCGCCGGGATCGCCGCCGAGCAGGGCGGCACGCTGGTGCTGGCGGCGCCGGGCCCGGCGGTCGTGCACACGCTGCGTGAGGGCGGGACACTGTCGAGCATCCCGACGTACCGCAGCGTCCAGGCCGCCCTGGACGACGACGCGTCGGCGCTGATCGGCGAGGCGGAGGCGGCGCCGGCCACCACGCCGTGGCCGGTGAACCAGGCGGATCGCCGCAGCGCCTGAGTAGATTGGCGGCATGGCCTCGGAGTACTTCCGCTGGCGGCCGGCCCCGGCCGTGCGGCCCTTCGCGGCCTGGTACTCCGGCTACGCGCAGGACGGGCTGCCGCCGTCGCGGCACCGGGGGCTGCCCTCGCCGTACCTCACCCTCATCATCGCGCTCGGCGAGCCGCTGCGGATCGCGGCCCATCCGGACCCGGCCACGCCCCCGGGGCGCTACGACACGCTCGTCGGCGGCCTGCACACCACCCCGGCGATCGTCGTGCACGGCGGGCGGCAGGCCGGCATCCAGGTGGCGCTGTCGCCGCTGGGCGCCCGGTCGCTGTTCGGGTTGCCGGCCGGGGAGCTCGCCGGCGCGGACCTCGACGCCGCCTGCGTGCTGGGGCCGCTCGCCGCCGAGGTGCACGAGCGGGTGGCGCTCGCGCCGGACTGGCCGGCGAGGTTCCGCGTCGTCGACGAGGTGCTCACCCGGCGGGCCGACCCGGACCGCGGGCCCGCGCCGGAGGTGGCGTTCGCGTGGCGGCGGCTCTGCGCGTCCGGCGGCACGGTCTCGCCGTCGCAGCTGGCCGGGGCGACGGGGTGGAGCGGGCGGTACCTCAGCCGCCGCTTCGGCGTCGAGATCGGCCTGTCGCCGAAGGTGGCGGCGCGGGTGGCCCGGTTCGACCGGGCGCGGCGGCGGCTGCAGGAGTCCGGCGGGGCGCGCCCGCTGGCCGCGCTGGCCGTCGAGTGCGGGTACTACGACCAGGCCCACCTCACCCGCGAGTTCGCGGCCCTGGCCGGGCTGCCGCCGGCCCGCTGGTGGGCGGAGGAGTTCCGAAACATGCAAGCGCCGGTGGACCTGGCCGCGGCAGAGTCGACGGCATGAGTGACGACAAGGTTCCGGCCCCGCAGGTGTGGCCCACGCTGCGGGCGCGCGACGCCCGGGCGCTGATCGGGTTCCTCGTGGAGGCGTTCGGGTTCGAGGAGACGGCGGTGTACGGCGAGGGCTCCGTCGTCGAGCACGCGCAGCTCTCATGGCCGGAAGGCGGTGGCATCATGCTCGGCAGCGACCGCGACGACGGCGGCCCCTGGCGGCTCACGCCGGGATCCTTCGGCTGCTACGTCGTGTGCGCCGACCCGGACGCCCTGCACGCGCGGGCGGTCGCGGCCGGGGCGACGGTGATCCAGGGCCTCAACGACACGGACTACGGCTCGCGCGGGTTCGCGGTGCGCGACCCGGAGGGCAACCTCTGGTCGTTCGGCACGTACCGGGGGGAGCCGCGGGCCGTGTAGAGGTCCGGGCGGCCGCTCCGACCGTGTGGCATGACGAAGTTCGTGTTGCTGCATGCCCCCGGGGCGGCCGCGCCGCCGCCCGACGCGGGCGGGGAGCTGATGGAGGCGCGGCGCCTGGCCGACCCCAGCCTCGCCGTGCGGGTCGGACCGCCGCCGTCTTCCTTCGGGGGGTACTGGATCGTCGACGTCGACTCGCTGGAGCGGGCCGTGGAGATCGCGGCCGCGGCGGGGGTCAGCGTCGAGATCCGGCAGGTGATGAGCGATCGGGCGGGGCCGGATCTGTGACGCCCACCAGCTGCGCCAGGAGCCGCTTGAGCTCGGCGAGGTGCGCCGGCGGGTAGACGCGCCCGGCCGGGTCCACCACCTGGTCCACGGTTCGCAGGAGGCGCCAGGCCTCGTTCGCGTGGCCCAGCTGGGCGAGCGCCTGGGCCTCCAGCCAGTTGCAGTAGCCCGGGTCCACGCCCTCGTCGCGCAGCTGCCGGGCCAGCAGGACGACCGCGTCGTCGTGGCCGGCGCCGAGCAGGAGGCGGGCCAGCGCGTCCGTGCCGAGGATCCACTGCCTGGTGCCCGGCGCCGTCGCCCGGAGCTGTTCGAAGGTGTCGACGGCCGCCTGGAGCCGGCCGGCGCCCACGTAGCTGCGGGCCAGGTCGAGCAGGATGGTCGGCCGGTCGGAGGCATCGGACACCTCATGCCAGCGCCGCTCGGCCAGGGCGACGTTGCGGACGGACTTGCGGTGCCTGGTCCCGGCGTCCTCGTAGCCGTGGTGGATCAGGTGGAGCGCCTCGCGGGGCATGGCCGGCCGGTCGCCGTCGGGGGCGAGGCGCTCGTGGACCCGGCCCTCCCAGCGCAGGGCGGCCGGGCGGAACAGGCGGGTGGCGCGGTGCGTGTACGGCAGCTCGTCGTGCCGGTTGTCCAGCTCGACGACGAACGCGTCGGCGGGCGCGGCCGCCAGCCGGGTCCGCAGCCGCCCGGGGACGGCCACGGCCCGCTCGTCGGCGTCGATGCTGAGCACCCAGTCCGGCGCGCCGGCCGCCGCGACCGCCGCGTTGCGGGCGGCGGCGAAGTCGTCGCGCCACTCCCCCGCGCTGACGGTGGCCCCGAGGGAGCGGGCCAGCTGCGGGGAGCCGTCGGTGGAGCCGGTGTCGTGGACGTGGACGCCGTCGACGACACCGCCGAGGGAGCTGAGGCAGCCGGGCAGGTGGGCCGCCTCGTCCCGGACGATGAGCACCGCGACGAGGTTCACCCCAGCCGGATCGGCCCGCCGGGGCCGTCCTTGAGCACTTTGTTGCGACTACCGCCCCGTCGCGGCGTGGTACTGGTCGACGATCTCCTGCTTGATGCGCCCGCGGTCGGAGACCTGGAATCCGGCCTCCTGCGCCCATTCCCGGATGGCCCGGTTCTGGTCGCGGTCGCCGCGCGTGGTGCCCCGCCCCCGGCCCGGGGCGGTTCGGGCCCCAACGGTCGCGCTGCGCCCGACCTTGGTCCCCGCGGAAATGTAGGGCTTGAGCGCCGCCCGCAGTTTCTCCGCGTTCTTCTTGGACAGATCGATCGAATACTGCACGCCGTCCAACCCGAAGCTGACGCTCTCGTCGGCGGGCTTGCCGTCCAGATCGTCGATCAGTTCCTGAATGACACGCTTGGCCATGTCGGCCGACCTCCCGTGAGCGGCGTGGGAAGGGCCGCAAGAATGCGCCGGCCCGCGCAAACAGTATCGCCAATGGATTGATTAAGCGCCAGATAGTGCCGCCAAAACTGTTCTTCACCGATCGTGTCGGTTCAATTACGGGCACCCCGGGCCGGGCCGGCGGTCTATCCTGTACGGATGGCCGCTCGTCGCGCGGCCGGAGTTCTCCTGGGACCACCACCGCTGGCCCCGGCCTGAATGGCCTGACCGGCGACGACGGCCCGGCCACCCGCCGCCGTTGACCACGATCGCGATGGACTGTTTCTCCAGCCTTCTCCGGCCCGGGTGACGCCGGCATGTTCGGCCCGGTGCACGTCCCGCCGATCTGCCGCACGCCGCCGCCGGCGGGCCGGCGTTCCTGCCCGACTCGTGCCGCAATGACACGCGCAGGACGACGAGGGGATGCGCGCCCGCCGGGACCGAAGGGCGACTATTTCCACGCCGATCCGATGGCCGGCCCGAGCCGCCCCGTGAACCGGGAATCGAGATCGGAGTGCCGCGCGCCCTTTACCGGGCGATGCGCCACCCGTCATCCTGATCCGGCAATTGCGCCGCGGCATTGATCAGGTCCGGCGGCGCGCGTTTCGCCGGTCAGGCCGGCAACGGCGGGCAGGCGGCCAGCAGCGCCTCGGCCACCGCGTTCTGCGCCCGCGCGCCCTCCGCCCGGGCCGGCAGGTCGTTGGTCAGGTACGCCACGGCCAGGCGGCGGGTGGGGTCGGCCCACGCCACGCACACGTTGCTGCCGTTGTGCCCGAACGCCTGCGGGCTGCTGGTGCGCCCCATCGGCCTCGGCCGCTGCGGGAACAGGCCCGGCCCGCCCAGCTGGAACCCCTGCGACCATCGGATGGGCAGCCGGATCAGCGCGTCGATCGTGCCGTCGCTGGTCGGCGTCGTGGCGACGCGGAGCGACTCGGGGCTGAGCACCCGCACTCCGTCCAGCGCGCCCCCGGCGGCCAGCGCGGCGTAGAGCACCGCCAGGTCGCGGGCCGTGGTGGACACGCCCGCGGCCGGGATGACGGCCTGCCGGAGGGGGCGGCGGTTGAGGTACGCGGCGGTGACGGCCGGCCCGGCGCCCCGGCCGCGGATGGGCACGTGCCTGGGCCACGCCGCGTCGGGCAGGCCGAGGTGGGTGTCGCGCAGCCCGAGCGGGCCGAGGATCTCCGCGGCGAGGAGCTCCCGGATCGGCGTGCCGGTCACCCGCTGGAGCAGCTCGCCGAGCAGGAAGCCGTAGCTGACGTACTGGTAGGCCGGTCCGCCGCCGGGGGCGAAGCGCGGCCGGGCGCGCTCGATGGCGCGGACCGAGGCGGCCCAGTCGGTCATGGCCATGGCGTCGCGCAGGGCCGAGCGGGCCACGGGCAGGCCCGAGCGGTGCCGCAGGACGTGCCGGACCGTGATGGCGTCCTTGCCGTTGGCGCCGAACTCGGGCCAGTGCTTCGCCAGCGGGTCGTCCAGCGAGAGCGCGCCGCGCTCGGCGAGGCGGTGCACGAGCAGCGCGGCGAAGGGCTTGCTGGTGGAGAAGGTCCAGAAGAGGGCGTCCGGGGCGCAGCCGTAGGCCCGGTCCAGGACCACGGCGCCGTCGCGCACGACGACCAGCTGGGCGGCGCCGGCCCGCTGCCGGGCCAGCCCGGCGGCGGCCTCCAGGCCCTCGCGGTCGACGTCGCCGGTGTCGCGCTCCCCCCAGTCCAGCACGGCAACCAACCTAGACCCTGCCTGCACCGCCGCCGCACCGGCGCCTCCGCCGTCCGCCTGGCAGAAGCCGGTGAACCCTGGCAATAGCCTGGCAAAGGCTCCGCCCCGCACCCGGTGGGTCGAAGTCAGGCGCGGGCCGGGTCGACGAGCGATCCGGCGGTACCGCGAACAGCACCACGGACGGAGCAACTGTGACCTCGATCAGCGGCATCAGTGGCATCTCGGGCTCGTACGGCATCCAGTTCCAGGCGAGCCGGCCGCCGCAACGGCCCAAGGACGGGCAGGACCCCCTCGAGCCGGTGGCGAAGGCGCTGAGCCTGTCCGCCGGCGACCTCAAGAGCAAGCTCGAGGACGGCAGCAGCCTCAATGAGATCGCCGAACAGCAGGGCGTTTCGCACGACGACCTCATCGCGGCGATCAAGGCCGGCAAGCCCAGCGACGCGCCGGCCGCCCCCGACGGCGTCTCCGACGACGAGATGGCCGAGAAGATCGCCGCCCAGCAGGGCCGCCCCGGCCCGCCGCCCGGCGGTGGCGCGGGCGGCCCGGCGGGGCTGCGGGACAGCTCGAAGCTGCAGCAGCTCGGCACGCTGCTGAACAGCGACACTGACGACCTGAGCCAGCTCAGCGCGACGGAGCTGGTGAAGAAGTTCCAGAGCAAGGGCCTGAACCTGGACCAGCTCAGCTCCGTGCTCAACAGCGGCGACCTGGTGGACGTCAAGGCCTGAGCCCCCGCAGGAGCGGCCGTGGGGCCGCGCGGCCGCTCCTAACCGTCCACTTCGGACAGGACCGCCGCGATGCCCCGGCGGCCGAGGGCGGCCAGGAACGGGTTGGTGTCGCGGTAGTACGGCAACGCCGCCAGCGCCATGCCGAAGGCCTTCGCGCGGCCGCGCCGCCACGTGTCCTCGTCGGGCGCGAGCGCGGCCCGGAACTCGGCCCGCCCCGGGCCGTCGAGCAGCAGCCAGGCCGGGAGCAGGTCGGCGGCGGGGTCACCGACCGCGAGGCAGCTCCAGTCGAGCACGACGGCCAGGGTGCCGCCGCGCACGAGCAGGTTCCCGGCGTGCAGGTCGCCGTGGATCCACACCGGCGGGCCGGCCCACTCGGGCGCGGCCCGGTCGGCCTCCCAGACGGCGGTGAGCCGCGCCGGGTCGTACTCCCCGGCGAGCTGCTCGATCGGGGCCGAGACGTCCCAGTCGCGCAGGCTCGCGCCCCGCTCGCCCGGCCGCGCCGGCGGTGGGCCGGCGGGCCTGCGAGGTGGCCGCACCCGCCACGCCGCGGTCGCGCGCCGGCACAGTCACGCCCGGTCACGTCCGATCGGATCGACCTGGCCGCCGCCGTCCCTCTGCGCCCTTCATCCTGACCTGCGCGGACGCGGTCACGGAGCGTTAATTCGCGACTTAACTTAACTATTAGGGTTCTTTACCTTGTGCGGGCGGTCATCGATGGCCGATGATTCGAACGAGCGGATCCGCCCATCCCTCCCGCCTACACCCGAAGGACCCCCTACCGTGCGCAGAAAGCTGGCGCTGCTCGCGCTTGCCCTGTTGACGGCGGCCGGGGTGGGTATCGCCATCCGACCCGCCCTCGCCGCCACCCCGTTCAAGGTGCTCGCGTTCTACAACGGCACCTGGGACGCCGCCCACATCGACTTCGACAAAGAGGCCAAGGACTGGTTCCCTGCCCAGGGGGCCCAGAACGGCTTCACGTGGGAGGCGACCACCGACTGGAGCCGGCTCAACGCCGGCAGCCTGGCGCAGTACAAGGTGATCATGTTCCTGGACGACGCGCCGCCGGCCGCCCAGCGCAGCGCCTTCCAGCAGTACATGCAGAACGGAGGCGCGTTCTTCGGCTTCCACGTGAGCGCCTTCACCACCGATCCCGGCTCGTGGAGCTGGTACTACAACACGTTCCTCGGCTCGGGCGCGTTCCAGACCAACACGTGGGGGCCGACCCGGATCACCTACAAGGTCGAGGACCGCAACCACCCGTCGACGGCCGGGCTCCCGGCGACGTTCACCTCCGCGGTCTCCGAGTGGTACTCGTGGAGCAACGACCTGCGGCAGAACCCGAACATCGACATCCTGGCGTCGGTCGACCCGAGCAGCTTCCCGGTCGGCACCGACCCGAACCAGTCGTGGTACAGCGGCTACTACCCGATCCTGTGGACGAACCGCAACTACAAGATGCTGTACGCCAACTTCGGCCACAACGGCATGAACTACGACACGAACACGCGGACCTCGTCGACGTTCGAGAGCGCGAACCAGAACCGCTGGATCATCCAGGGCCTGCAGTGGCTGGCGGGGCAGTCCACGACCACGCCCCCCTCGTCGGCATCGCCGTCGGCCCCGCCGACCTCCAGCGGGCCGATCACGCCGGGCCAGTACTACTCGATCGTCAACAAGAACAGCGGTAAGTGCGTCGACGCCCGGTCGGCCGGCACCGCGAACGGGACGGCGATCCAGCAGTACACGTGCAACGGCACCAACGCGCAGCACTACCGCTTCCAGTCCACCGACAGCGGCTACAGCCACATCGACAACCAGGCCAACCCGGCCCAGTCGCTGGACGTGACGGGCAAGTCCACCGCGGACAACGCGCCGATCCAGCTGTGGGCGTACGGCGGCGGCACCAACCAGCAGTGGCAGCCGGTCGCCGAGGGCGGCGGGTACTACCACTTCGTCAGCCGGGCCACCGGCAAGTGCCTCGACACCCCCAGCGCGTCCACCGCGGACGGCGTGCAGCTCGTGCAGTACGCCTGCAACGGCACCGGCGCCCAGTCCTTCCGCCTGCAGTAAGTTTCACCGGTCCCGGGACCGCCGGCCAGTGGTCCCGGGATCGACAGGTTTCTCTTTCCTGGTCGCCGGTCTACGGTCCGGCCCATGCGGAGACTCCTCGCCGCCTCGGCGGCATTCCTGGCGACGGCCGGTGTCACCGCCGCCGCGGTCCACGGGGCCGCGGCGGCGTCCGGCTGCCGCGTCACCTACACGGTGACCAACGAATGGCAGGGCGGCTTCGGCGCGAGCGTCGACGTCACCAACCTCGGCGACCCGGTCAGCAACTGGGTCGTCACGTGGACGTTCGCGAGCGGCCAGGCGGTCACGCAGGCCTGGAACGCGACGGTGACGCAGAGCGGCCTGTCGGTGCGGGCGGCCGACGCGGGCTACAACGGCTCCATCGCGACCGGGGGCACGGTCTCGTTCGGCTTCAACGGCTCGTTCGCCTCGTCCAACCCCGTGCCGGCGGACTTCGCGGTGAACGGCGTGGCGTGCGGCGGCGTTGTTACCCCTTCGCCGTCGACCTCGACCTCGCCGCCGTCCTCGCCGACCGGCCGCCAGATGGAACGACTCGACCGCGGTCTGATCTCCGTGCGCTCCGGCAACGGGAACCTGGTCTCGTGGCGGCTGCTGGGCACCGAGGCGCTGGACACCGCCTTCAACCTCTACCGTGCCGGCACGCGCATCGCGACCGTCACCGATTCTACCAACTATCTCGACGCCGGTGGGGCCGCCGACGCCTCGTACACCGTGCGCGCGGTGGCCGGCGGGGTCGAGCAGGCCGCCTCCCCGGCATCGCTGCGGTTCACCGGCGGGGGCTATCTCGACGTACCGATCCAGTCACCCGGCTCGATCTACAGCGCCAACGACGCTTCGGTCGGCGACCTGGACGGCGACGGGCAGTACGAGATCGTGCTCAAGTGGGACCCGAACGACTCGAAGGACAACTCGCAGTCGGGCGTCACCAGCAACGTGTACGTGGACGCCTACCGGCTCACCGGCCAGCGGCTGTGGCGGATCAACCTCGGCCGCAACATCCGGGCCGGCGCACACTACACGCAGTTCCAGGTCTTCGACTACGACGGCGACGGCAAGGCCGAGGTCGCGATGAAGACCGCCGACGCCACGGTGGACGGCACCGGACGGGTCATCGGCAACGCCTCCGCCGGCTACCGTAACTCCTCCGGCTACGTGCTGTCCGGCCCGGAGTACCTCACCATGTTCAACGGCCAGACGGGCGCCGCGATGTCCACAGTGGACTACGATCCCCCGCGCGGCACGGTGTCCAGCTGGGGCGACAGCTACGGCAACCGGGTCGACCGCTTCCTGGCGGGCACGGCCTACCTGGACGGCCAGCACCCTTCGCTCATCATGGCCCGGGGGTACTACACCCGCTCCGTCATCGCCGCGTGGGACTTCCGGGGCGGCGCCCTGACCAAGCGCTGGGTGTTCGACAGCAACGCGTCGGGCAACTCGGCGTACGCCGGCCAGGGCGACCACCAGCTCGCCGTGGCCGACGTCGACGGCGACGGCAAGGACGAGATCGTGTACGGCGCCATGGCCGTCGACGACAACGGCACCCGCCTGTGGAACACCGGCAACGGCCACGGCGACGCGCTGCACGTCGGCGACCTGGACCCGTCCCGCCCCGGCCTGGAGGAGTTCAAGGTCGACGAGGACGGCTCGAAGCCCTCGTCGTGGATGGCCGACGCCCGCACCGGCCAGGTGCTGTGGACCACGCCCCCGAACGGCGACAACGGCCGCGGCGTGTCCGACGACATCTGGGCCGGCAGCCCCGGCGCCGAGTCGTGGTCCGCCGCCGCGGACGGCCTGCGCGACCCGCACGGCACCGTGGTCGCCACGCGCAAGCCCGGCTCGACGAACTTCGTGGTCTGGTGGGACGGCGACACCACCCGGGAACTGCTGGACGGGACACACATCGACAAGTACGGCACCTCGGGCGACACCCGCCTGCTGACGGCCTCCGGCGTGCACGCCAACAACGGCACGAAGTCCACCCCGTCGCTCTCGGCCGACCTGCTCGGCGACTGGCGCGAGGAGGTGATCTGGCCGACGACGGACAACACGGCGCTGCGCATCTACAGCACCCCGACCCCGACGACCACGCGCCTCTACACGCTGATGCACGACAGCCAGTACCGGACCGCGATCGCGTGGCAGAACACGGCGTACAACCAGCCCCCGCACCCGTCGTACTTCATCGGCACCGGCATGTCCACCCCGCGCAAGCCCGCCATCTACGTTGCGTCCGCGTCCCTCACGCTGCGTGCAAGCGGCAGCGGCGGCCCGGCGGTGGCGCCGGTGGCAGGCGGTACTGTGCCGGGGTGACCGAGGAGCAGAGCGAGCCGACCGCCCGCTGGGTGGACCACCGCCTGCTGATCCCGCCCGGCTGGCTGGCCGTCGACGTCCCGCCGCTGGAGATCCCGGACGACGTGGAGGGCCTGCTCCTGCTCGGCGCGGGCTCCACGGCGGTCCCGCTGCCCCTACCCGTGGTGACGCCGGACGGCCCGGTGGTGGTGACTCCGGGCGGGACGCTCTTCGCCGAGGCCGGCTGGTGGCGGCACACGCCCGACGGCAGCCGGACCCCGCTCGGCCCGCGCTGGCCCCCACCGGCCTGGCAGGCACCGGAGGTGACACTCACCCCGATGCCCGCCGGCTGGCTGCTGGGCACCCCATCGGAGCTGGCCCTGTCCGTGGCGGCCGATCCCGCACGCCCGCGCCTGCTGTTCAACACCGCCGACTCGCTGGCCGACACCCTTCGAACGCTCCCGGAAGACGTGGAGCTGGTCCCGCTCCTCCCCGGCCAGGGCGCCGGCCGCCCGCCGGCCCTGGCCGCCGCGGCCGCCCTGGGCAGGCCGGTGCGCCTGGTCAACGGGGTGCCACTGCACACGCCCGCGGGCGACGTCGTGGTCCACGCCCTCGACGCGGCCGGCCACCCGGTGTGGGCCGAGCCCGCCTGGCTGCTGCAGATGCTGCCCGACGGCCGCGAGGAGGTGCTGTCGTCCACGCCGCCGCAGCCGTCCCTGCGCCCCCTCGACGCCGCCACCTACGGCATGGACCTCGGCTGGCTGGTGCGCGTGTGGAGCGACGGCCTGCACGCCTACCCGACGGGCCCCCTCCCCCCGGCCCGAGGCCGAGCCACGCTGCGTAGCGCGACGACTCCCATCGGCCATGATCGTTCCACGGATTTGGATGCATCGGCTACGGTGGAGGAGATAGGCCCGGTTCCGCCGCCGAAGTCGTCCGTTCTCCCTAGTCGGCGCCGTGACCCCGATGGCCGCTATCGGGTCGAAGTCGGCACCCCGGGCCTCGAGATCAACGACCTGCTGTGGCCACCGCTGTCGGCACTGTTCACGGCTGCGCTGACCGACCTGCCGGCCCCCGTGGACATCACGGTCATCGGCGACGCGAGCCCGTGGGGCCTGGCCGCCGCCCGCGAACTCGCCGACCGCCACCCCGGCGACACCGCCGCACGCCCGAAGCCGTTCCTCGCCGCCGAACCGCTCCCCCTGACCGACCTCCCGTCCCCCGCGCCCGCCGCCGCTCCCCCAGCCCGCCGCCGGCGCACGCTGCTCGTCGCGGCAGTGGTCGCCGTCCTCGTCCTGCTGGGCGTGGGCATCGCCGCCGCCTGGCCCGGCGGCGGGGCCCCGCTGGACGGCGGCCAGGCGAGCGGCGAGCAGCACGGCCTGACGTCGGACCCCTCCGCGACCACGACACCCACCCAGGCCCGCCGGTCCGGCTCCCCCTCCCCGGCGTCGACCCGCTCCGGCGCCCCGTCCGCGAGCGCCGCCCCGTCCTCCAGGACGACCGGCGGCCCGAGCGCGACGGCGGCGCCCAGCCAGACGGTCGCCAACGCCGCCGACGGGGTCAACCTCGCGGCGGGGCGCAGCACGCGGGACAGCGGCCACACCCAGGCGTACGGGTCCGGGAACGTCACCGACGGCGACGCGATGAGCTACTGGGAGAGCCGCAACGGGGCCTTCCCGCAGTGGGTGGAGGTGGACCTCGGGGCGCCGGCCGAGGCGCGGCGGGCGGTGCTGCGGCTGCCGCCGTCGAGCGCGTGGCCGGACCGGACGCAGCGGATCGAGGTGCTGGGCAGCACGGACGACAAGGACTTCACGTCGCTGGCGGGGGCGGCGACGTACACGTTCTCGGGCGGGTCGGGGCAGCGGGTCAGCGTGGCGTTGCCGGGCGGGCAGTGGCGGTACTTCCGGCTGGTGTTCACGGCGAACAGCGTGCAGCCGGCGGGGCAGTTGTCGTCGTTGGAGCTGTACCGGGGCTGAGCCGCCCGCCGGGGTCGCTCCGCGCGCGGAGCGACCCCGGGGAAGGCGCCGAATCCCTTCCCCGGGGCCGAATCCCCCCAGTAACGCCCTGCCGGCGCCCAATCGCGCCGCAACCTACGGCTTACGTCCGTTTCAACGACATTCGATGGGATTTGGTGGCGAGCGGACCAGGACCGGGCCACCGCACCCCGCCCGCCGCCCCACCAGGCCGCGGCCCGCGACCAGAATGGGCGATTTGCGCCGATAAATCGGGACTTATGAGCAGGTGGAGCCGTTCAGCGCGACCCCCGACGGGGCCGGGGTCGACGGGCCGTTGGCGGTGAAGCCGATCGTGGCCGAAGCGCCCGGCGCCAAGGAGGCCGACCAGCTCGGAGCCTGCGCCGTGAACGTCGTCCCCGACTGGGTCACGGTCGCGTTCCACCCGCTGCTCAGCGTCACGCCGGAAGGCACGGTCCAGGTGGCGGTCCACGGATTGACCGCCGCGCTCCCCGTGTTCTTCACCGTCACGCTGGCCTGGAAGCCGCCCTGCCAGGCATTGTCGATCTTCACCGTCGCGGTGCAGCCACCGGTGGGCGGCTGCGGTGAGGGTGAGGAGGAGGACGTCGGGCCGGTGCCGCCGCCGACCGGCGGGATGAGGTACGGCTGCAGGATCGACTGCTTCTGCTGGTTGACCGTCTTCCAGTCGTCGCCGACGATGCCGCCCGTGTCGCCCGAGTTCGGGTTCCACGACCAGTAGGTGAAGTTCATGCCCGTGACGCCCGTGCCCATGTACTGCATCAGCTTCTGCAGCCACACCACGTCCTGCGGGCTCTGCAGCGTGCTGCCGAACTCGCCGACGAGCACCGGCGCGATGTTCTGCTTCTGCAGGTAGCCCCAGAACTGGTCCCAGATGCCCGGGAGGTTGTCCGGGAACGAGGGGTCGTCGAACCACGCCTGGTGGTAGACGGAGTTGCCGTACTCGTGCGCGGAGTAGACGAGCTTGTTGGGCTTGTTCAGGCGGACCGGGAACTGGCCGGCCTTCGACAGGTTGCCGCCCCACCAGCCGCAGGGCTCGTCCGGGATGTTGTCCCAGACGTTGGCGTTGCCGCCGCTGGGGCACGAGACGCCCTCCACGACGATGAGCCAGTTCGGGTTGGCCTCGAGGATGGCGTTGCCGGCCCGCTCGGCGGCCAGGCGCCAGTCGCGGTTCACGTCGCCGCAGCCCCAGCAGGCGCCGGTGCCGCTCGGGTCGGTGCCGTCGGCGTGCGGCTCGTTGTGCAGGTCGGCGCCGATGACGGCCGGGTTGTTCGCGTAGTGGCGGGCCAGCATCTGCCAGTTGGCGATCCAGGTCGACTCGGGCGTGGCCGGGACGTACCACAGGGCGCTCTGGCCGGCGGCGGTCGGGCGGTGCCGGTCGAGCAGGATGCGCATGCCCTTGCTGCCGGCGTAGTCGACGACCTTGTCGAGGATCTGCAGCGGCGTGAGGCCCTGCAGGTCCGGGTTGCTGTACCCGTCGACGCTGTTCGCCTGGGCGCCCGCCTTGAGGGCGTCGTCGGAGTACGGCACCCGGATGGTGTTGTAGCCGAGGCTCGCCATCTGGTCGATGTGGTCGCGCCAGGGCCGCGCCCACAGGCCGTGGAACGTCTTGTTGTCGGTCTCCATGCCGAACCAGTTGAGGCCGGTGAGCCGCACCTTGGCCCCGGTGGAGTCCACGAGCTGCGCGCCCTGGGTGCTCAGGTACCCGGTCCCGGTGCCGCCGACGGCCGCCGATGCCGTGCCGGTGAGCCCGATGACGGCGACCGCGCCGGCCACGGCCATGCTGCTGGCCGCGACGGCGGCCCAGAGTCTCCTCATGCGGGTTTCATAGGAGCCGGATGCCGTACCGCAACAGCCGCGCCCCGAGCGCATCGGTATGCGCGCAGCTCAGGGACGTACAACCGGGGAAACTTACACCGCCGGCAAAGCGGCCAGCAGCTTGGTGTGCGCGTCCAGGACCTGCGCGGCGGCGGTCTTGGTGGCCGGGTCGGACCCGGCCCTGCCCTCGGAGGTGGCCAGCGCGACGGTGCCGGTGAGGTGCTCGCGCAGGACGGCGACGGCCTTGGCGGCGCGCTGGTCGGCGGGTGCGTCGCGGACCGCGGCCAGGTCGGCGTCGAGCACCATGCCGGGCAGGTCGTGCCCGGCGTGCTCGGTCGGGTTCTCGATCCCGCCGCCGGCCACCAGCGCGGCCCGCAGCGCCACGAGCTCGGCCTTGTGCCCGTCGGACCCGCTCGCGGCGGCCGGCTGCAGGGCGGGCTGGTCCTTGATGAGCTCGAACAGCGGCAGCGCGCTGTTGTCGAGCGAGATCATCAGCTGCAGGAAGGCGAGGTCGGTCGGGTTGAGCACGCCGACCACGTCGGGGTCGCCGGTGGGCGGGACCAGGGCCGGCGCGCCCGGCTCGTGCGCGGGGCGGGCCCACAGGACGACGACGGCGAAGGCGGCGACGAGCACCACGGCGACGGCGATCACCCGCCGCCAGACGTCCCGGCGGCCGGGCTCGTCCTCGGCGACGCCTGCTTCCGCGTCGTCAACATCGTCAACAACCGAAGCGCTCACGTGATGACGGTAAATCCGGTCCCGGGACCGATGCTATTAGCTGCGCATTAAGTTGTCCCGATGATTTTCGGGGCCCGCGAATAACGCTTTTAACCGCGATTTCAGGTACTAGACGTCGCCGAGGTGCTGGCGGCAGCATCCGGCGCCGCCGAGGTCGTCCGGGGCGGCCGCGCGCATGCCGTAGTCGGCCGCCGCGCCGATCTGGGCTTCCTCGCCGGGGTAGCGCAGGCGCAGCTCACGGTCGCGGTCGGCGTCGCCGAGCCGGGCCAGCGAGACGATCTGGGCGTCGGTCAGCGGGCCGGCCGCCGCGTATGCCCGGGAGATGTTGCGCGCGCGTTCGGCGGGATACCACGTCCCCAGTTCCGTGCGCAGGCGTGCCGCCGGTTCGCCACCCTGAAACATTTGCCACATCCCCATCACCTCACCCTCAGCCTCACCCGTTCGCGGACGGGTGGCAACTCGGGGGACCGAATCTCTCTCCGCCGGGGGGACAATCGATCATGTGAACCGGCTCGCGCGCGTCCCGCTCGTGCTCGCTTTCGCGGCGCTGTGGGGACTCGGGGCGCACTGGCTCGGCTTCGGCCTGCTCGACGAGCGGTTGCCGGTCGCGCTCGGGGCGGCCTTCGCCGGCGGTGCGGTGGTGTACCGCGTGAGCCCGGGCGAGGTGCGCTGGTGGCCCGCCGCGCTCGTCGAACCCCGCCGCGGGGTGGAGCTGGCGGCCCGGATCACGGTCCCGCTGTGCGCGGCCTACGTGCTGATCCTCGCCCTCGGCGGCGCCCTGTCGGACCTCGCGGCCCGGCGGCGCTTCCGCCGGCACATGCTGTCGTAGCCGGATCAGGTCCCGATGCGCGTGACGTCGCCGTGCGGGGTGTTCTGCCACCACATGCAGTCGACCAGCCAGGCCGCGTTGCCGTGGGACGAGATGAACTGGACCACCAGCCGGGTCGGCTCGGTCTGCGACTGCGCCACCGAGTAGCCGTCGCGCGGGGTGGCGGTGACGACCGAGACGACGCCGCCGCGGATGCGGATCACCGCGTCGCCGCCGTCGGTGCGGAAGGACTTGAGGTACACGTCGACGCCGTCGGAGCCGGTGGTCACCGTCCAGCCGTCGACGTAGCGGGCGGGGGCGGCGCTGGTGGGCCGGGCGCCCGCCGTGGTCGGGGCGGCGCCGCTGGTGCGCGGGGCCGGCGGCGGGCTGGCGGGCGGGCTGAACGCCGAGCCGGGGTCGGAGATGATGGTCGGCGACGGGCCGGGCGGGTCGAGGCTCGGCGGCGGCAGGGTCTGGGTCACCACCTCGCGGCCGCCGGCCTGCTCATCGGTGGCGACGGGCACGGAGTCCTGGGGCACGGCGGTACGCAGCACGGGGCGCAGCGCCAGCGACGCCACCCCGATACTCGCGGTGGTGGCCAGGCACCACAGCAGTACCGGCACGGCGCCTCGACGAACCCGCATTCCGGCAGTCTCTCATGCGGGTCCGAACGGAGGAGCCGAGCTGCGACCGATAGCGTGTTGCCATGCCGCTCATCCTGCTCGTCGAGGACGACGTCGCCGTGTCCGGCGCCCTGTCCCGGGCATTGACCGACGCCGGTCACGTGGTGCGCCCGGTCGGCAACGCCGGGTCAGCGCTGCGGGTCATCGCCACCGACCCGCCGGACCTGGTCATCCTCGATCTCGGCCTGCCCGACATGGACGGCCTCGACGTGCTGCGGATGCTGCGCGGCATCTCCAACGCGCCGGTCATCGTGGCCACCGCCCGCCGCTCCGAGCGCGACATCATCCGGCTGCTCGACGCCGGCGCCGACGACTACGTCACCAAGCCGTTCTCCAGCGCCCAGATGTCGGCCCGGATCAACGCGGTGCTGCGCCGCGGGCAGGGCACGCCGGGCCCGGCCGCACCCCCGGCCGGCGTGACCGTCGGCGCGCTGCACGTGAACCCGCAGCAGCGCTCGGCCTCGATCAACGGCCGGCCGTTGCAGCTGACGAAGAAGGAGTTCGACCTCCTGGCGTACCTCGCCCAGCGCGCCGGCCGCGTGGTGAGCCGCCGGGAGCTGCTCACCGAGGTGTGGCAGCGCCCGGACAGCTCGGGCGAGGACCAGACGATCGACGTGCACGTGTCGTGGCTGCGCCGCAAGCTGGGCGAGAGCGCCACCCAGCCCCGCTACCTGCGCACGTTCCGCGGCGTCGGCGTGATGCTGGCGGACCCGGAACAGGCACCCGCATGAGATCCGCGCTGATGCGCCTGTCGTTCGCGATCACGTCGATGATCGCGCTGGCGTTTCTCGTGCCCCTGGCGTACGTCACCAAGCAGATCGCCCACGACCGCGCCCTGGCCGAGGCCCGCTACCAGGCCGACGCCATGGTCGCCGCGCTCGCCTCCGTCCCCGGCAACGGCTCGGGCTCCCTGGACCGCGCCGTGGCCACGGTGCCGGCGGGGCAGTCGGGGCGGCTCGCGGTACACCTGGTGGGCGAACCGACGGTCGGCACCAGCCACGCGTTGTCGGCGGACGTCGACCGGGCCGCCCGCCAGCGCCGGTCGCTCACCACCACCGCCCCCGGCGGCCTCGCCTACCTGCAGACCGTCGTCCTCGACGGCGACCGCACCGCGGTCGTGGAGGTGTACGTCTCCGACGGCGACCTGAGCCGCGGCGTCGGCGCCGCCTGGCTTGCCCTCGCCGGCCTGGCCGTGGTCCTGGTCGCCGGCTCGACCCTCGTCGCCGACCGGCTCGGCGCCCAGATCGTGCGGGCCACCCGCAAGCTCGCCGAGGGCGCCCGCGCGTTCGGCGACGGCGACCTCAAGGCCCGCGTCGAGCCGGACGGCCCGCCGGAGCTGCGCGACGCCGCCCGCAGCTTCAACCGCATGGCGGAGCAGATGGTCGCCTTCGCCGACGCCGAGCGCGAGCTGGCCGCCGACCTCTCCCACCGCCTGCGCACCCCGCTGACCGCCCTGCGCCTCGACGCCGACGCGATGCCCCCGGGCCCGATCGGCGAGCGCATGCGCCAGGCGTTCGACGCCCTGGACGACGAGATCGAGCAGATCATCACCGCCGCCCGCCGGTCCGCGGCCGACCGTACCCCCGAGACGACCGACCTCGTGGAGGTCGTCGCCGACCGCCTGGCCTTCTGGTCGGTGCTGGCCGAGGACCAGAACCGCCCGTGGCGCGTGACGGGCGGCCACGAGCCCGTGTACGTCCCGGTCTCCGAGTCGGATCTGGTGTCGGCCGTCGACTGCCTGCTCGGCAACGTCTTCCAGCACACCCAGGAGGGCACCGCCTTCGAGGTGCACGTCTCCGCCCGCGGCCTCATCGTCGACGACGCCGGCCCCGGCATCACCGACCCCGACAAGGCCCTCCGTCGGGGCGCCAGCGGCGCCGGCTCCACCGGCCTGGGCCTGGACATCGTCCGCCGCGTCGCCGAGACGGCCGGCGGCCGCCTGGTCATCGAACGCTCCCCCTTGCGCGGCGCGAGGATCGCCATCGAGCTCGACCCGTTCGCCCCGGAGGTCGCCAGCCACCGCCCGGCGAGAAAGATCGTCCGCTGACCCCCTTGGCCACGCTCCTCGAATCGACCCTGGGCGGCGCCCTGGAGGGGGCGTACCTGGTCGGCTCGGCGTCAGCGACCTGGACTTCGTCGCCGTGCTGCGCACCGCCCCCACCCCGGCCCAGCTGACCGCCCTGGCCTCCGTGCACCACGGCCTGCGCCGCACCCGCCCCCTGCTGGACGGCTGCTACCTGACCGGATCCGACCTGTCCGCGGGCCCGTCGGCCACCCCGCCCCGCCCGTGCGTCCACGCGCACCGCTTCAACCCGGCCGGCACCTTCGCCCACGACCCGGTCACGTGGCACACCCTGGCCGCCCACGGCGCCCCGCTGCCGGGCCCGCCACCGTCCACGCTGGACATCTGGCAGGACACCGCGGCCCTGCGCGCCTGAACCCGGGCGAACGCCGCCGGCTACTGGGCCCGCTGGCTGCGCACCCGCACCCCGCTGCTGCTGACCGACCGGGGCGTCGCGTGGGGCGTGCTGGGCCTGGCCCGGCTGCGGTACACCATGCAGACCGGCGCCATCACCTCGAAGACGGCCGCCGCCGGGCACGCGCTGCAGGTCTCCCCGGCGTCGCACCACCGCATCCTGGAGGAGGCCCTGCGCCTGCGCCGCGCCGACGGCCCGCCCCGCTCCCGCTCCCGCCCGGCCCGCGCCAGAGACGCGGCTGCATACATGCGCGCCGCCGCCACGGACCTGACCTGACCGAGCACAATCGATCCATGCCGAAGGGCCTCAGCTACGCCGACGCCGTGAAGCTCCTCACCGGTGGCGAGCCAGCCGCGATCCTCGATCTGGAGTCGCTGCTCGCGATGGCGGCGCCGCGGCCGGCGGCGTCCACTCTGGACCGGGTCCGCCGGCTCCAGGCCGCGAACGCCGTCCTCGTGATGACCGCGCTCGTCGAGGTCGTGCCAGCCGAGCTGCACGACATCGATCCCCCCGCCCTCGGGCCCGCGGTGCCGTTCGGGGAGTACCTCGCCCGCCTTCATCAGTGGTACGTCGTGTGGGCGACGATCCTGGCCGAATCCCGGAGCGACCCGGCGGCCGTCATGGCGGACCGGGCGGTCGGGCGTTACGAGGCAGGCTATCGGCGTCTCGCCGCGGCCTTCCCCGAGGTCGGGATGTGGGCCGGGCGGGTCGGCCCGGGCACCGGGGACGCCCCGCTCGCCGAGATCCTCGCCGCCCTCGACCCGGCCCGCGAGCGCGCCGAGTGGCGCCGGCTGCTCGACGCCGCGCACCAGGCGGACGTACGACGGCCGGTGGCCGGCGACGAGCAGGACACGACCGGCTGCGTCGTGCCGTCGCTCGACGCCAGCTACGTCACCGCGCGGTTCCGGGCCCGGGCCGGCGGCCGTGCCGACAACCCCGCCGACGAGGGCTGGTGGGAGAAGGCGCCGGTCCGCGCCGACCTGCTGTGGTTCGTCGCCGCGCACCTGAGCACGCCGGAGGCGGCCGCCGGGCCGCTGGTGGTGCTGGGCCAGCCGGGCTCCGGCAAATCGGCGCTGACCCGGATCCTCGCCGCCCGCCTCGGCGTCGGCGACTTCATGCCCATCCGGGTGCCGCTGCGGGATGTGCCGGCCGATGCGGATGTGCAGGAGCAGATCGAGCACGCCGTACGGCTGGCCGTCAACGAGCGCACCACCTGGCCCGAGCTGGCCCGGGCGGCCGCGGGGGCGCTGCCGGTCGTCCTGCTGGACGGGTTCGATGAGCTGCTGCAGGCGACCGGCGTCGGCCAGTCGGACTACCTGCTCAAGGTCGCCCGGTTCCAGCAGCAGCAGGAGGAGCTGGGGCGGCCGGTCGCCGTCGTGGTGACCAGCCGCATCGCCGTGGCGAACCGGTCGCCGCTGCCCGACGGGGCGATCGTCGTGCGCCTCGAACCCTTCGACGAGCCGCAGGTCGAGGCCTGGCTGTCGGTCTGGAACGGGATCAACGCGGAGGTCTTCGCGCGGCGCGGCGTCCGGCGCCTCGGCGCCGCCACCGCGCTGTGCTGGCCGGAGCTCGCCGTCCAGCCGCTGCTGCTTTTCATGCTGGCGCTGTATGACGCCCAGGACAACGCGCTGTCCAGCGGCGTCGACGACGGCCTGACCCGGGCGGCGCTCTACGAGCGGCTGGTGGTCAGTTTCGCCGAGCGTGAGGTGCGCAAGGACCGGCCCGGCCCGCTCGCCGCGGCGGTCGAGCGGGAGCTGCTCCTGCTGTCGGTGGTCGCCTTCGCGATGCTCAACCGGGACCGGCAGTGGGTCACGACCACCGAGCTGGACGCCGACCTGGCCCAGCTGGACCTGGCCGGGGCCGCGGCGGACACCGGCTTCGCCGATCCGCAGACCGCGGGTGAACGGGCGCTGGCCCGGTTCTTCTTCGTCCACCGGGCCCAGGCCGTGGTCCAGGAACGCAAGCGGTACACCTACGAGTTCCTGCACGCCACGTTCGGCGACTTCCTCGCGGCGCGGCTCGTCGCGCGGGTCGTCGGTGACGCGGTGGCCCGCGACGCGGCCGGCGCCTCGGCACTGCGGCCGGCGGCGCCGCACGACGACCTGCTCTACGCGCTGCTGAGCTTCGCGCCGCTGAGCGGGCAGGACGCGACGACGCTCGACACGCTGTCGGCGCTGCTCGGCCCGGACGCCTACGACTGGCTGTGCCGCGCGTTCCGGCTGGCGGTGACCCGGCCCGACGTGCCGGCACACCGGTATGCGCCCGCGCCGCTGCCCGCCGGGCACCGGCTGCTGCGCTACGGCCTGAACCTGGTGCTGCTCGCCTGCTGCGCCAAGGGCGAGGTCTCGGCGGCCGATCTCTTCCCCGACGACCCGGACCCTGCCGGCCGCCTCGGCCGCGCCGCGCACGGCTGGCAGTGCACCCTGACCCGGTGGCAGTGGTCGGGGATCGCCGACAACCTGCGGGTCGAGCGGCTCTGGCTCGCAGACCGGCGCGAGACCCGGCTGCGCTGGAACGCCGGCGCCGCCCCGGTCTTCGACGCCTACTGGAACCACGGGTTCGGCCCGGACTCCAACGTCTGGGAGTTCGACGCTGGCGGCGGGTTCAGCGGGCTCGCCAAGGCCAACCGGGCGGCGAACGCGATGGCGCTGCGGGCGGACCGGGACGAGGAGGTGCTCGCCCACGCCCTCGAACCACTGCGGCGGGTGCTGCAGCCGGCCATCATCAGCTTCGCCGTGCACGAGCGGCAGCAGGCGGAGTCCGTGGCGCACAGCCTGATCCGGGCGTGGGTGACGGCCGCGGGCTCGGCCGGGGCGCAGGAGCTGCACGCCGCTGGCGAGCGCCTGGTCCACGCCGTGACCAGCTACGCGTGGGGCCTGGAACGGTGCGAGGAGGGGGGACGGGCGATCGACTTCACGCTGGCGTGGCTGGCCGCGAACGCCAAGCTCCTGCCGCCCGCGGCCATGGAGTCATGGCTGACGGCGATCGTCCAGTGCATCCAGTTCACCCCGGCCCACAAGCCCGGCGTCCTCATGTGCGCGCACCGCCACAATCCCGGCGGATTCCCCGCGGTCTCCGCCGCGCTCCGGCACACCTAAGGGAGCAGGCGTTGGAGTAGGGCGTCCAGGGTGGACAGTTCGGCGGGGGTCAGGGCGGAGAAGGACTTCGTCAGGACCTGTTCCACCACGCGCTGGCCCTCCTCGCGCAGGGTGTCGCCCTTCTCCGTCAGGCGGTGGCGGATGGCGCGGCCCTTGGTGGGGACGCGTTCGATCAGGCCCCGGTCCAGCATTCTCGCGGCGAGGGTGCCGAAGGACTGGTCGGTCTGGAAGGTCAGCTGGGCCAGGTCGTGCAGGGAGGCGTCCGGGTTGCGGTGCAGGTGGCGCAGGGCGTCCCACTGGACCCCCGCAGATCGCGCAGCTGTGCTACTACGAGCCCGGCAAGTACCTCATCGATCCGTCCGCGATGTCCGAGGAGGCGCGGGCGGTCATGGCCGGGAACCGCGCCGCGCTCGCGGGCTATGCCGGGGACATGGTGGACCCGACGCTGGCGAAGCGGCTGCGCGACGTACAGGTGCCGGTCCTTGTGGTTTGGGGCGACAGCGACGGGATCGTCGATCCCGACTATGGGCGGGCGTATGCCGCCGCGATTCCGGGGGCGGAGTTCCTGCTGTTGGAGCGGACCGGGCACCTGCCGCAGATCGAGCGCCCGGACGCGCTCCTCGAGGCGGTTACCCGCGGCTAGACCGGCCGGCCCGGCGCTTGGCCCACACGTCGAAGGCCACGGCGGCGAGCAGGACGATGCCCTTGACGAGCATCACGCGCTCCGGGGGCTCGCCGTTGAGGGACATGCCGTTGTTGATGACGGCCATGATGAGGCCGCCGGTGATGGCGCCGACGACCTTGCCCACGCCGCCCTGCACCGCCGCGCCGCCGATGAACGAGGCGGCGATTGCGTCGAGCTCGAAGTTCTGCCCGGCGGTCGGGCCGGCCAGGTTGAGCCGGCCGGCGAAGATGATGCCGGCGATCGCCGACAGGATGCCCATGTTGACGAAGATCCAGAACGTGACCTGCTTGACCTTGACGCCGGAGAGGCTCGCGGCCTGCAGGTTCCCGCCGACGGCGTAGATGTGCCGGCCGAAGACGGTGCGCTGGGAGATGAGGGTGTACGCCAGCACGAGCACCGCCAGCAGGACGAGCACCCACGGCAGGTTCTTGAACCGGGCCAGCTGCACGATGACGAACATGAGCACGAGCGAGGCGCCGGCGAGCTTGGCCACGAAGACCAGCATCGAGTCGACCTGCTGGCCGTAGCCGATGCGGCCGCGGCGGGCGCGCCACTGCACCGCGGCGATGCCGGCGACCGCGGCGATGCCGACGAGCAGGGTGAACAGGTCGGCCCCGCCGAGCGGGCCGAGGCCGACGTTGTCGAGGAAGCCCGGGATGAAACCGTTCGACAGCGTGCGCACGTCCTCGGCGAAGGGGCCGATGCCCTGGTTGCCCAGGGTCGTCATGGTGAGGGCGCGGAAGATGAGCATGCCGGCGAGCGTGACGATGAAGGCCGGGATCCCGAAGTACGCGACCCAGAAACCCTGCCACGCACCGATCGCCGCGCCCGCCAGGAGGGTGACCACGATGGCCAGCGGCCACGGCATGTGCGACTTCACCATGAGCACCGCGGCGAACGCGCCGGTGGCGGCCACGACCGAGCCGGCGGACAGGTCGATGTGCCCGGCGATGATGATCAGGATCATCCCGATCGCGAGGATCAGGATGTACGAGTTCTGGATGACGATGTTGGAGATGTTCTGCGGCTCCAGCAGCGAGCCGTCGGTCAGGATCGCGAAGAACACGACGATCGCGGCGAAGGCGATGTAGATGCCGCTCTGGCGCAGGTTCACCGAGAACCGCGTCGGCGGCGTGACGGTCTGCTCGACCGCTGGTTCGACCACGGTGGTCATACGGAACTACTCCTTGATCCTGGTCATGAGATGCATCAGCCGCTCGGGCGAGAACTCGGCCCGCGGCACCTCGCCGGTGATGCGGCCGGCCGACAGGGCGTAGATCCGGTCGCAGATGCCGAGCAGCTCGGGCAGCTCGGAGGAGATGACGAGGACCGCCTTGCCCTGATCGGCGAGCTGGTTGATGATCGTGTAGATCTCGTACTTGGCGCCGACGTCGATGCCGCGGGTCGGCTCGTCGAGGATGAGCACGTCCGGATCGGCGAAGATCCATTTGGCCAGGACGACCTTCTGCTGGTTGCCGCCGCTGAGCGTGCCGGCGACGGTGCCGACGCCGGGCGCCTTGATGTTGAGGCTGCCGCGGAAGGTGTCGGCGACGTGGTACTCGCGGTTGTCGTCGACCCAGCCGCGCGTCGCCAGCTTGTCCAGCGCCGCGCCGGAGACGTTGCGCTGGATGTCCTCGATGAGGTTGAGGCCGTAGCGCTTGCGGTCCTCGGTGGCGTAGGCGATGCCGTGCCCGATCGCCTCCCCGACGCTGCGCAGGTGGATCGGCTCGCCCCGCTTGAACAACCGGCCGCTGATGCCGACGCCGTAGCTGCGCCCGAAGACGCTCATCGCCAGCTCCGTGCGCCCGGCCCCCATCAGCCCGGCCAGGCCGACGATCTCGCCGGCCCGCAGCGTCAGCGACGCGCCGGCCACGACCGTGCGGCCGTGCTGGGTCGGGGAGTGCACGGTCCAGTCCTCGATGCGCAGCACCTCCTCGCCGATGCGCGGGGTGTGCGGCGGGAAGCGGTGCTCGAGGTCGCGCCCGACCATGCCGGAGATGATCCGGTCCTCGCTCACCCCGCCGGGGGCGTGCATGTCGAGGGTCTCGATGGTCCGCCCGTCGCGCAGGATCGTGGTCGAGTCGGCGATCGCCTCGATCTCGTTGAGCTTGTGCGAGATGATCACGCAGGTGATGCCCTGGTCGCGCAGGCCGCGCAGCAGGTCGAGCAGGTGCGCGGAGTCCTCGTCGTTGAGCGCGGCGGTCGGCTCGTCGAGGATGAGCAGCCGCACCTCCTTGGACAGCGCCTTGGCGATCTCGACCAGCTGCTGCTTGCCGACGCCGATGTCCATCGCGGGGGTGACCGGGTTCTCCCGCAGGCCGACGCGGGCGAGCAGGGCGCCCGCGTCGGCGTTCGTGCGGTTCCAGTCGATCAGGCCGCGGTGCACCCGCTCGTTGCCGAGGAAGATGTTCTCGGCGATCGACAGGTGCGGGATGAGCGCGAGCTCCTGGTGGATGATGACGATCCCGCGCCGCTCCGAGTCGCGGACCCCGCCGAAGGCGCAGGGCTCGCCGTCGAAGAGGATTTCCCCGGTGTACGTCCCGTGCCCGTACACCCCGGAAAGGACCTTCATCAGCGTCGACTTACCGGCGCCGTTCTCGCCGCAGATCGCGTGGATCTCGCCGCGGCGGACGGTGAGGTTGACGTCGTCGAGCGCGGTGACGCCGGGGAACGTCTTGGTGATGCCCCGCATCTGCAGGAGCGAGTCGCTCATCGGGCGCGCCTACTTGAGCTTGTCTTCGGTGTAGTAGCCGGAGTCGACGAGCACGGACTTGTAGTTGGACTTGTAGACCACGACCGGCTCCAGGAGGTACGACGGCACGACCTTCTTGCCGTTGTCGTAGTCCTTCGTGTTGTTGACCTCGGGCTGGCCGCCCTTGAGCACGGCGTCGGTCATCTTCACGGTGACGTCGGCGAGCTTGCGGGTGTCCTTGTAGATCGTCGCGTACTGCTCCCCCGCGATGATCGACTTGACCGAGGCGACCTCGGCGTCCTGGCCGGTCACGATCGGGTACGCCTGGCCGGCGGTGCCGTAGCCGGCGGACTTGAGCGCGGAGAGGATGCCGATCGACAGCCCGTCGTACGGCGAGAGCACGCCCTGCACCTTCGTGCCGCCGTTGTACGTCTTCGTGATGAGGTCCTCCATGCGCTTCTGGGCCGTCGCCGGGTCCCAGCGCAGGATCGCCACCGTCTTGAAGTCGGTCTGGCCGCTCTTCACCACGAGCGTGCCCTTGTCGATGTACGGCTTGAGGGTGTCCATGGCGCCGTTGAAGAAGAACGTGGCGTTGTTGTCGTCCGGTGAGCCGGCGAACAGTTCGATGTTGAACGGTCCGGTGGCGGTGCCGTCGGAGCCGTCCTCCTTCTTCAGCCCCAGCCCGACCAGCAGCGAGGTCGCCTGCTGCACGCCGACCTTGTAGTTGTCGAAGGTGGCGTAGTAGTCGACGTTGGGCGAGTTGCGGATGAGCCGGTCGTAGGCGATGACCGGGATGTGCTTGTCGGCCGCCTCCTGCAGCTGGGTGGTGATGGCGGTGCCGTCGATGGAGGCGATGATGAGGACCTTCGCCCCCTTGGTGATCTGGTTCTCGATCTGGTTGACCTGCGTCGGGATGTCGTTCTCGGCGTACTGCAGGTCGACCTTGTAGCCGAGCTTCTCCAGCGCCGCCTTGACGTTGTTGCCGTCGGCGATCCAGCGCTCGGAGGACTTCGTCGGCATCGTGACGCCGATGAGGGAACCGGCGCCGCCGGAGGCGCCCGCCTCCTTGTCGGCGGTCTTCTCGCTCGAGCCGCAGGCGGTGACGCCGAAGGCCACCGCCAGGCCCACGGTCGCCGCGGCGATGCGTGCGAACTTCATCGTGCTCCCCTCGAAGACAGCGTGTTAGCGCTGCCACCGCTCTGTTTCTGGAAGGTTGCCGGGGTGTTGTGGGCACAGTGTTAACGCTCACAATGACGAGTGTCAAGACGTCCGGCGCGCGTGTGAGGATTGGGCCCATGCGACTGCTCGAGGGCCTGCTGACCCACTCACCGTCCGTGTCCGTCGCCGGTCGCGCGCTGTCGGCCGAGGCGTTACGCAACGCCGCCGGGGCGGTCGCCGCCGACGTGCGCGGGGCGGGCACCGTGGCCGTGGACGCCACGCCGTCGCTGGAGACGGTGGTGGCGGTGACCGGCGCGCTGCTGGCCGGCGCGGCGGTCGTGCCGGTGCCGGCCGACGCCGGGCCGGCCGAGCGGGAGCACATCCTGCGCGACAGCGGCGCTGCGCTGACGCTGGGCAACCGGCCCGACCGGTTCGCCGGCGCGGTGCCGGTCGACGTGACCCGCGCGGCCGACCCGTCGCTGCCGGCGCCGGGCGGGGACGACGTGGCGCTCGTGATGTACACCAGCGGTACCACCGGGGCCCCGAAAGGCGTCGAGCTCACCCACGCCGCCGTCGAGGCCGGCCTGGACGCCCTCGGCGAGGCGTGGGCCTGGACCGCGCAGGACACGCTGGTGCACGGCCTGCCGCTGTTCCACGTGCACGGCCTGATCCTCGGCGTGCTCGGCGCGCTGCGGCGCGGCTCGCCGCTGGTCCACACCGGACGGCCGACCCCCGCCGCCTACGCCGCCGCCCGCGGCACCCTCTACTTCGGGGTGCCGACGGTGTGGTCGCGGGTGTGCGGCGAGCCGGCCGCGGCCCGCGCGCTGCGCCCGGCCCGGCTGCTGGTCTCCGGCAGCGCGCCGCTGCCCGCGCCGGTCTTCGAGCGGCTCCACGCGCTCACCGGGCACCGCCCGGTCGAGCGCTACGGCATGACCGAAACGCTCATCACCATCAGCAGCCGGGCCGACGGGGACCGCCGCCCCGGGCAGGTCGGCCTGCCGGTGGCGGGCGTGCGGACCCGGCTGGTGGCCGAGGACGGCTCCGAGGCGCCCCGCGACGGCGAGGCCATCGGCGAGCTGTGGGTCGACGGGCCGATGCTGCTGCGGCGGTACCGCGGGCAGCCCGGCACCCCCGTGCGCACCGAGGACGGCTGGTTCCGCACCGGCGACCTGGCCCGCATCGGCCCCGACGGCTGGCACCGCATCGTCGGGCGGGCCTCCACCGACCTCATCAAGTGCGGCGGCTACCGCATCGGCGCCGGCGAGGTCGAGGACGCCCTGCTCGCCCACCCGGCCGTGCGGGAGGCCGCGGTGGTCGGGGTGCCGCACGCCGACCTCGGCGAGGCGGTCACGGCCTTCGTCGTGACGACGGAAGGCGGCGTCGAGGAACGCGAGCTCATCGATTTCGTGGCCGCCCACCTCTCCGTCCACAAACGGCCACGCACCGTGCACTTCGTGGAGGTGCTGCCACGCAACGCCATGGGCAAGGTGCAGAAGAAGCGGCTGGTGGGGCCTATGCTGTAGGGCAGTCTTCTTGGTTGGTTCTCCCTTTGTGGGTTGGTGGTCGCGGTGGAGACGGGCAGGATTCTGCGCTTCGACGAGGTTCGCGGGTACGGGTTCATCGCGCCGAACGCCGGCGGTGAGGACGTGTTCGTCCACGCCAACGACTTCGGCGAGCAGCGGCATCTCGTGCATCCGGGGATGCGGGTGGAGTACGAGGTCGAGGAGGGCGAGCGCGGGCTGAAGGTGTCCAGCGTGCGCATCCTCGACGCGCCGTCCTCCCGGCGCTCCGCCACCGCCTCGCCGTTCGCCCCCCAGGCCGGCTCCGGCACCGGCTCCCCCGACGACGACGGGCTGTGCGACGTGCTGTCCAGCCGCGAGTTCACCGCCGAGGTGACGGAGCTGCTCATCCAGCACGTGCCGTCGCTGACCGGCAGCCAGATCACGCAGGCGCGCCAGCACCTGGTGACGTTCGCACGTAGCCACGGTTGGGTGGAGAGCTGAGCATGAAGGTCCTGTTCATCGGCGGTAGCGGCATCATCTCCTCGGCCTGCTCCCGCCTCGCGGTCGAGCGCGGCATCGACCTCTACGTGCTCAACCGGGGCGAGTCGGCAACCCGCCCGCTGCCGTCGCAGGCGACGGTGCTGCGGGCCGACATCCGCGACAACGCCGCCGTCCGCGAGGCGATCGCCGGCCACACCTTCGACGCCGTCGTGGACTGGGTCGCGTTCACCACCGACCACGTGCACGCCGACATCGAGCTGTTCCGGGGCCGCACCGGCCAGTACGTCTTCATCAGCTCCGCCTCGGCCTACCAGACCCCGCCGGCCCGGCTGCCCGTGGTCGAGTCCTCGCCCCTGCGCAACCCCTTCTGGCAGTACAGCCGCGACAAGATCGCCTGCGAGGACCTCCTCGTGCAGGTGTACCGCGACAAGGGCTTCCCGGCCACGATCGTGCGCCCGTCGCACACCTACGACCGCACCCTCGTGCCCTTCGACGGCGGCTGGACGGTCCCGGCCCGGATGCGCGCCGGCAAGGAGATCGTGGTCCACGGCGACGGCACCTCGCTGTGGACCCTCACCCACCACGAGGACTTCGCCAAAGCCTTCGTCCCGCTGCTCGGCCACCCGCGCGCCATCGGCGACACCTTCCAGATCACCTCCGACGACGCGCTGACCTGGAACCAGATCGCCGAACACATGGCGGCCGCGCTGGGCGTGCCCCCGAAGATCGTGCACGTCCCGTCCGACGCGATCGCCGCCGCCGACCCGGAGTGGGGCGCCGGCCTGCTCGGCGACAAGGCCCACTCGATGGTCTTCGACAACTCCAAGGTGCGCGCGCTCGTGCCCGACTACGTGGCCACGATCCCCTTCCACCGCGGCGCGCGCGAGATCGTCGCCTGGTTCGACGAGGACCCGGCCCGGCAGGTCGTCGACGAGCGCCTCGACAAGGTGATGGACGACCTGGCCGACCGCTGGCGCGTGGGATGAGCGCCGGGCTCAAGACGGTCCTGAAGGACGCCCTGCAGGCCGGCCGCGAGAACCTCCTGTGGAAGCTCGACGGCCTCGCGGAGTACGACGTCCGCCGCCCCATGGTCGCGACCGGGACCAACCTCCTCGGGCTGGTGAAGCACCTGATCGGGGTCGAGGTCGGCTACTTCGGTGACACGTTCGGCCGGCCCTTCCCGGAGCCGCTGCCCTGGCTGGCCGACGGCGCCGAGCCCGACGCCGACATGTGGGCGACGGCGCAGGAGTCCCGGTCCGAGATCGTGGAGCGCTACCGGCGGGTGTGGGTGCACTCCGACTTTACGATCGACGCGCTCGAGCTCGACGCCGCCGGCCGGGTGCCGTGGTGGAAGCCGGAGCGGGCCGACGTGACCCTGCAGCTGGTGCTGGTCCGGGTCATCTCCGACACCGACCGGCACACCGGCCAGGCCGACATCATCCGCGAGCTCATCGACGGCGCCGCGGGCTGGCGCCCGTCGCAGAGCAACCTGCCGGACACCGACTTCGCCGTCCACCGCGCCCGCCTGGAGGAGATAGCCCTGCGCGCTACCGAGGGGTGACGCTGCGCAACCCTGTTCGACGTCCATGGATGGAATCTGGCCGGGATTTTTTGGCGTGGGCTAAGCTAAGGGACAAGAAAAAGGAAGCGCACCGGCCCGGCTGTACCGCATTTCTTTGCGTTGGCGGCCTCGGGCTCGAGCCGGGCGATCAGGGGGTTCTGCACCGTCTAGTGCGACCGGGACTGCTGCACCGCCCGCGCTTGCGACCGGGCTTCAGCGGGCCGGGGTTCTGCGCCGTCGCTCGCGGCCGGACTGGCTGCACCGCCCGCGCTTGCGACGGCGTTCCCGCGACCGGGGTTCTGCGCCGTCGCTCGCGACCGGGGCTGCGGCACCGCCCACGGGAGGTCGTCCGGTGCCGCCGCGGGCCTGCACCCGGCATGCGAATCGCGGCGCGTTCGGCGTGACGGGGTGGTGGTCGCAGCGGCTGCGCCGGGACGCGCTCGCACTGTTGAGGCGGGGCGCTGCTCGCTGGAGTCAGTCCGCGAGGGCGCCGTGGTCGACCGGCTTGCCGTCCTCGAAGAGCACACCGGTCGGCCCGCCGGCAGGCAGCATGGCCGCCCAGGCCACCCAGCGTGCGCTCTCCACCGTCGGCCGCCCGTCGTTGTCGTCGCCGAGCTCGGGATGGCTGGCGAACTGCCCGGGGTCGACGGAGTTGGCCAGGATCCCGGCGTCGCGCAGTTCGACGGCCAGCGAGGCGGTCAGGGCGTCGGCGGTGAACTTGGCCATGGAGTAGCCCGGTGCACCGACAGGGCGGGGCAGTGCGGTGCCGGCGCGGACCTGCATGGCGGCGCCGCTGGACACGGTGACGATCCGGGCCGCCGGCGCCGCCTCCAGCAGGGGCAGGCAGGCCTGGGTGAGTGCCCACGGGCCGAAGACGGTCACTTCGAAGGCGGCATGCACGGCGCCGGCATCGGCCTCCAGGAGCCGGAACGTGTCCCAGTCGGGCATCAGAGCGGCGTTGTGGATCAGCGCGTCGAGCCGGCCGAACTCGGCGTCAAGCCGTGCCGCGGCCTCGGTGAAGGTTGCCGGATCGCTCAGGTCGATGCGTACTGCGGTGGCCGCGAAGCCGTCGGCGGACATCTCCTCGGCCCGCCGCCGGGTCTCGTCGAGGTCGCGGCCGGCCAGCACGGCGTGAAAGCCGTGTGCCGCAAGCTCGCGGGCGACGGCGACCCCGAGGCCGTGCGGGCGGCTGGCCCCGGTGACGAGGGCTACCCTGCCGGCGGCGTAGGCGTCGGAGCTGGAGGCGGTGGGCATGGAGATCCTCTCCTGGTGCGGGCTGTCGCCTGACCTCTCGGCCGGCTGGAGCGCGCACGAGGCCCACGCCGGGTCCGCAGTTTGGCCTGGCTGATCGCACCGGCGACAACGAACACGTGTGGCACGACGTGGGCGACGCCAGCATACAGCGCGCGCCGACGACGATCGGTGCGAGCGTCTGCCCGGGGACGTCCAGCACCGCCGCAGGCCCGCGCCCGGGCACCGAACGGCCGGTCCAAGGACGCCCAGCGTGGGAAGGGCTAAGCGGCGAGCTGCACGATGTGGCCGGCCTGGGCGGTGCACAGGCGGATCTCCACCCGGCCCGATCGCGTCGGGTCGCTCGCACCGGCGTCGTAGGCGAAGCAGATCCGATCCGGCCGGTCCGCGGAGATCTCGATGTCCGCCCGGTCCGGATGGCTCAAGGGTACGTCGATGTGCTTCCGGCCGCCCGCCCACACCAGCAGCCGCGTGGCGGTGATGGCGATCGCGCCGTACGTGCCCTGCTTCCGCAACGAGCTGAACTGATGCGGCGTGCGGTAGTCGCGGTAGGTGACCGATCCGCGCAGCCCGTTCTCGAGCAGCACGGCCGGCTCACCGGCGAGCTCGGCGCGCAGCTGTTCGGGGACGCGGCCGGACCCGAACAACACCGCGCCCGGGAGCCGCCAACAAGGCCTCCACAAGGCCTTCAGATGCCGACCCGGGCGCGGATGACGGCGATGAGCGAATCCTGCACCGACTCCAGGCTGCGGTCGGGCTCGAAGACCAGCCAGTCGACGGCCACGACGAGGCACACGCCGAACAGCGCGGCGGAGGCCATCCGCACGTCGAGGTCCGCGTCGAAGTGCCCCTCGGCCACCCCGCGCTCGAGCACCTCGGCGATGACGCCCACGGCCTCGTCGCGCAGCAGGTGCAGGGTCTGGTGCCACTCCCGGTTGGTCCGCCACATCTCCGACAGCAGCAGCTGCGCGAACGAGCGGTGCCGCTGGATGTAGGCCAGCTCCGCCCGGATCAGCGCGACCGCCTGCTCCGGCGGTGTGCCCGCACCCGCCACCGCGGCCCGGAAGTCGGTGGTGAGCAGGCCGACCCCGTGCCGCAGCAGCGCCTCGAAGAGCGCGTTCTTCGACGGGAAGTTGTAGTAGACGGTCCCCTTCGCGACCCCGGCCGCGACCGCGATGTCGTCGACGGTGGTGCTGGAGAAGCCGTGCTCGGCGATCAGCTCCATCGCGGCGTCGTAGAGGCGCTGCTTGGTGTCGTCGCGCCGGCGGGTCCGGCCGTCAGTCACAGCGCTCCTCACATCACCAGGTCCGGGTGCAGCTTGGACGGGGTGAGGCGGCGGCCCCGCCACGCGGCGACGGTGGTGAGCGCGAACGCGGCGGCGGCGAAGCCGGCCAGCACGACCGCTCCGGTGAGCACCGTACCGCCCGGGCCGCCGTTGACGAGGTGCCGCAGGCCCGACACGACGTACGTCATCGGCAGGAACGGGTGGACGGCCTGCAGGAACCCCGGCGTGGTCTGGATCGGGTACGTCCCGCCCGACGACGTCAGCTGCAGCATCAGCACCGCGAGCGCGACGAGCCGCCCGGCGGGTCCGAGCCGCGCGCCGAGCCACTGCACGAGCGCGGTGAACGCGACCGCGGCGAGGCAGAGGTACCCGAACATCCCCAGCGGATGCGCCGGGCGCAGCCCCAGCGCGAAGCGCACGACCAGGAACAGCGCGGCCGCCTGGACGACGCCGATGAGCAGCGCCGGCAGCCAGCCCGCGAGCGCCGCCCGGTACGGCCGCGCGCCGGAGACCAGGTGGCGGCGGGCGAGCGGGCGCAGCACCATGTAGCTGATCATCGCGCCGACCCACAGTGCCAGGCCGAGGAAGTACGGCGCGAAGCCCGCCCCGTAGGTCGCGGCCGGGTGCTCGGTGTCGCGCTGCAGGGCCACCGGGTCGCCGAGGACGCCGGCCCGCGCGGCGCGGGTGTCGGGGTCGTAGCCCGGGATTCGCGCGGCGCCGTCGGTCAGGCCGTCGGCGAGCCGGTTGGCGCCGTCGCCGAGGTCGGCGAGGCCGGCCGCGAGCCGGTGCCCGCCGTCGGAGAGCGCCCCGAGGCCGTCGTCGAGCTGCCGCGCGCCGCTGGCCAGCCGGTAGATGCCGCCGTTGAGGTCGCGCGCCCCGCTGACCGCGTCCCCGGTCCCGGCGTGCAGCCGCGACGCCCCGCCGGCGAGGGCGTCGAGCCCGTCGGCCAGCGTGTCGACCTGCTTCCGCGCGGCGGCCACGTCGTCGGCGAGGTGCGGCGCCGCCTGGGCGACCTGCCGGGCGGTCGCGGCGACGGCGGCTATCTGCTCGCGCAGCGCGGAGAGGTCTCCGGTGTCGAGGCGGGCCTGCAGCTGCTGCGCCGCCTCGGCCGCCGACAGCGCCGCCTGGTACTCGGCGCTGGAGGTGATGTCCGGGTACCGCTTCCCCAGCGCGATCAGGTCCGCGTGTGCCTGAGCGGCCTGGCGGGCGAGGGCCGGCAGCGCGTCGAGGTGCTGGAGGATGAGGTCGGCCCCGTCGGCGATGGCGTTCGCGGCGGCCGCGATCTGCTCGGCGTTCTCGCGCAGCGCCGGCTCGGCCTTGTCCGCCGCGGCGTCGACCTTCCCGGCCAGCAGCCGCCCGCCGGCCGCGGCCTGGGCGGTGCCGTCGGCGAGCTGCGCGGCGCCCGCGTCGAGGGCGACGAGCCCGTCGTAGAGCTGCTTGGACCCCTGTGCCGCCTGCGCGAGCCCGTGGTCGAGCTGCCCGGCCCCGGCGTGGGCCTGGTCGGTGCCGGAGGCGAGGCTCCCGGCGCCGCCCTGCGCGTCGGCCGCCCCGCCGGCCAGCTGCGAGGCCCCGGCCGCGGCCTGCTGGGTCTGGGTCTTGAGGTCGGTGAACCCGATGAGCATGCGGTCGAAGTACCGCCGCGCCGCCGTGCTCGACGCCCCGGCCCGCACCTCGGTGAAGACGCTGCGGGACAGCTGCCCGGCGAGGTAGTTGGAGGCGTCGTCGCTGACCACGGTGAGCCGTCCCCGCTGCGGGTCCTTGCCCGGGTCGGGCGGGGTGACGAGCGAGGCCGAGAAGTCGGCCGGGATCTCGAAGACGAGCTGGTACCGCCCGTCCCGCAGCCCCTGCTTCGCCTGCTGCGCGGTGGCCGGCTGCCAGCCGAAGACGTCGCGGTGCTGCAGCTCGCCGGCGAGGTCCTTGCCGGCTTCGAGGGTGCCGCCGTCCGGGGCCTTGGCGGGCCGGTCCTCGTTGACGAGGGCGACGGGGATGTGGCGCATGTTGCCGTACGGATCCCAGAACGCCCACAGATAGAGCGCGCCGTAGAGCAGCGGGATGAGGGCCAGCACGACCAGCGCGGCGATGGTGATCGGCGCCCGGAAGAATCGGCGCAGCTCGAACAGGTTCACGCGGCCACCTCCTCGCGCGCGGTGACGACCACGGCCGCCCCGGAGTCCTTGAGCGCCTCGACGAGCGTGCGCTGCTCCACTTCGGGCAGTCCACTGTCGACGTCGTCGGCGAAGATGATGCCCGGCTCGCCGACCCGCGCGAGGGCCAGGCACAGCAGGTGCGCGCCGAGCGGGTCGAGGTCCCTGCCGAGGGTTTCGGGCTTCAGCGGTACGTCCACCAGCCGATCGAGCGCCTGCCGCCGACGCTTGCGAAGCGACCAGGAGGCCCGCCCGAGCAGCACGAGCCGCTCCTCGACGTGCTCGGCCACGGTGAGCCCCGGCTCGGGCTCGTTGACCCCGGCGACGAACCCGAGCGCCGAGGGCGCACTGCGCCGCACGCTCCCCGCGCTGGTCCTGAAGTGCCCGGCGAGGGCGAGCAGCAGCGAGGTACGCCCGCTGCCGGCCGCCCCGGACAGCGTCACGAACTCCCCCGCCTCCACGGCGAGGTCGACATCCCGGAACACCCACCCGCGCCGCGTGCGGGCCCCGAGCCCCTCGGCGACGAGCACCTGATCGGCCACAACAGCCTCCCACATTTGAACTGACCAGTCAGTCTAAAAACATGGGCGGCCGTCATGGCTATGGCTCAACCGCTGCTGTGTCCGGCCTCACGCCCGCCGCCTAGGACGGCGGGTCGCCCGCGGCCGCCGAGCGGTCCCGCTTCCGGTACGCCAGCACCAGGTACTCCGCCACGAGCGCCAGGGCGTCGAGCCCGAGGATGATCCCCAGCACGACGAGGTGACGCAGGGCCCGCCCGGCCCCGAACACGGCCCAGACGCAGCCGAAGAGGCCGATCGCCACCACGGACAGCGCGACGTGCCCCAGGCGACCGGGCCCCATCCACGGCGGCCGTCTCGGCACGCCGGCACGCACATCACTCATCAGAGGGGGCGGGGAACAAGGGCCGAACGATGATGAGCGACCCGATCACCGCAGCGACCAGGGCAGTGAAGGTGAACGGGCCACCGATCCAATCCGGCACGCCGAGCCACCGACGGACCGGAAGGGATCCCACCACGATCACCAGGCCAACCGCCAGCCAAGCAACGGCGGCCGCAATGCGAGTCCCCGGTCGTTCCAACCGTCGCCAGCGCCGCGACCCCTGATGGTTACCCAATACGACCCACCTACCACGTCAACACCGGGGGGCAGGCCGGCACGTCCGGCGGTGCCGGCCATGAATGATCGCCGAACAAAGAGTCCTACAACGTCTTGCGCCCATGCGGGACCAGGTCCTCCTTAATGCCCGAATCGGTCGCGCTCAGCACGACGTCGGCACCCGGCCGGGCGTCCGGATAGGTGACCGCTGCGCCGTCGACCGTCCCGCGCACCGAGGCGGCACCGTCGAGGCGGAAAGCCCACCCGCACGCCACCCAGATCGAGCATGGCCAACGCATCCGTGGCGGACGGCCCACCTGTCGCAGGCGCGGCAACCTGCGGCGCCAGGCGCCAGTCCGGCCGCACCTCGAGCGTGCCGTCCAAGGGCCGGCACTTGCCGTCACCCTGGCGCACGAAGGCCGGCTCGTCGTACGAGCGTAGGGTCTTCGTGCCGTTAGGACCGTGCTCAGGTCGACGCCCACCCGCGCAAGCCGCACACCCGCCTCGGCGACTGATATCGGCAGCCGCCGGTGGCGCCGGTCCGTCAAGATACAGACCGTGCACAACGGACCGTTCGACCGCGAGGAAGTGCTCGCCGGGCTCGCCGAGGGTGACGGGCTGGCGGTGTGGGCCTGGGTCGGGCCGCTGCGGGGCGGCCCCGAACCGCTGCGGGCGCTGCTGGCAGACGCGCCCAAGGACACCAGGCTGAAGCTGTACCGTGCGATCCGCCGCCGCGGGCGCGCCGACCTCGCCGACGCGTTCGTCGAGGAGGTCCGGGCACGCTACGGCGGCGACGAGGCCGCGACCCTGCTGCCCACCTGCGGCGCGGCCATGGTGGCCCGCCTGCTGCCGGACCTCGGCCACGCGCTCGGCGGCCTGACCGCGCTCGCCCGCCGCCATCCCGGCCTCGTGCTGGACCTGGCGGCGCGGGACCTGGCCGAGCTGTCCGGCGAGGAGCGCGCCCGGTGGTGGAGCCGCGGCGGCGCCGCCGTGCTAGCCGCCGCGCGGTGCCGGCCCGAACAGGCCCTGGACCTGCTGGAACGCTTCGCCCCCGACGACCGCCTGCCGCAGCCGATGAGCGCCTACTGGGTGCTCGCCGGCGCGGATCCGGCGCGGGTGGTGGCCCTGCTGAGCGCGCCCCGCCGGGCCGGCTGGGTGGCCGGCACGCGCCTGCCCGCGGCGCTGCTGGACCGGCTGGCCCGCGCGACGCCGCCCGGCCTGCCCGGGCTCGCCGACCTGGTCCGCCGGCTGAACCACAACGTCACGGAGCTGGCCCGGTTCCTGGACGCCGCGCCGCCGCGGCACCGCGGCGAGTGGTTCGCCCTCGCCACGGCCGGCGTGAACCGCTCCCTCGAGCGGACGAACGACGCGATCCTCGACGTGCTGCCGGTCGCCTCGCGCATCGCCGAGGCGCGGCGGGTGCTGGCGCTGGAGGAGGTGCGCCAGGACGAGCGGCTGACGCTGCACTACGTCGCCTACCTGCCGTGGGCGGAGGCGGAGCCGGTACTGCTGGCCGCGACCAGCGCCGCCGACGCCGGCGAGCGGGCCCGCGCCTGGCAGGAGCTCGTGCGATGCGCCGCCCGCGGCGGCGACCCGGCCGCGGTCCGCGCGGCCGTCGAGCACCTCCAGCGGCTGCGCAACGAGCGGGACCCGGTGCGTGGCGCCGCGTTCGCCGCGCTGCCGCGGGTGCCGGCCCGGCTGCTCGGCGACGACCTGGCCGGGCCGCTGGACCGCCTGGTCACCGACGCCGTGCAAGCCCGGGACAGCTCGAGCGCGACGCTGGCCCACCTGACCACGCTGGCCGCGACGGTGCTGCGGGAACGCTTCGACTCGCCGCCGCTGGCCGACTGGGCACAGCGCACCTTCCAGCGGGTCCTCGGCGACGACCGGGTCCCGGATCTCGGCCGGCTCGCACCCCGGCTGCGGCGAGGCCAGGAGGAGCAGGTCTTCGACGCGGTCCGCGGCTGGCTCGAGGACTCCGTCGACCGGGCGAAGTACGCGCCGCTGTTCGCGGTGACCAGGGCACTCGGCCGCCGGGCCGAGAACCTGCCGGGGCTGCAGGCGATGCTGGAGCGCGGCACCCGCCGGGACACCCTGCCCAGGGTCGCGCTGACCGCGATCGAGCTGTGGCTGGCCGACCGCCGCACGCGGGCCGAGCGGGTCGAGGCGGTGCTGCGCGAGGACCCGTCGGCGATCGCCCTGACGGTGGTGTGGGAGACCGTCTGCATCCACCGCCGGGACCTCCTCGAGCGCGTGCTGCGGGAGCCGTCGCCGGCCGGCCGGTTCGTGCCCGGCGGGGTCAGCTGGACGCCGGGGCCGCCGGTGCGCGCACGGCACTGGCAGGAGCGGCACCGGCGCGCCTACGTCGACCGCATGGCGGTGCTCGCCGCCGACACCGGGCGTGCCTGGCAGGAGCGGGCGACGGCGCTGCGGTGGGCGGCGCGGGTGCCGCAGGACGGCTGGCCGCTCGTGCGGCACTGGACCGGCGCCGACGACGTGAACATCGCCGAGTCGGCGCTGGCCGCCCTCGCCTGGACCGACCGGCCCGGCGACGCGCTGCCGATCCTGCTGTCCCACGCGGACGGTGACCGGGCCCGGGTCGCGGTCCACGCGGCGGCCCGGGCCGCCCGGTTCGTCCGGCCGTCGGCGTTGCGCGAGCGGCTCGACCCCCGACGGGGCAAGGTGACCGGCCGCAAGGAGGTGGTGCGGCTGCTGGTCCACCTGTCGGTGCCCGGCGCCGAGGACACCCTGTGGGCGCTGTGGCAGGACGAGAACCTGCACCCCGACGTGCGGGCCGCCGTCGTCGCCGCGGCCCGGCAGCGCACCGACCGGCCGTCGATGTGGCCGATCCTGCGCGCCGCGGCGACCGGCGGCACGCGGGAGACCGTGCTGCCGCTGCTCGCCGCCCCGCCGGACCTCGTCCGCCCGGACCTGCGCGCCGGGTACGCCGAGCTGGTGTCGACGGTGTGCGCGTCCGCGGACCGGCAGGTGGCCGTCGCGGCCTGGCGGGCGTTCCCCGGCTGGGCGCGCTGGCTGCCCGGCGCCGCCGGCCAGGTGCTCGCGCGGCTGTGCGACCTGCGGGACCGCACCGTGTGGCCGGCCGTCGCCGACGCGCTGGTCGCGATCGTCGCCGCGGGGCACGACGACGGCCTGCTCGCCGAGGCCGTCGGGGCGCTCGCCGCGCTGGACGGCGCCCCACCCGGCGATCCGGACCGCCCGGCCCGCCGCCGGGCCGCGACGATCGTGGACCGGCTGACCGAACGGCCGTCGCTCACGGCATCGGCCCGCAACGCCCTCGGTACCGCCGCCGCGGCGCTGTCCACCGTGGACGGCTTCGTGCCGCAGGCCGCCCGGCTGCTCGCCGCCGCGATCGACCCGGCGGACGTCACCGACGTCGGCCGCCTGTGTGCCCTCGTCGCCGACCGGCCGATCCTCGCCGCCCGGATCGCCCGGGCACTGCCGCGGCGACTGGCGCAGTACGAACCGGAACCGCTGCGCCCGATCGCCGCGGAGCTCGCCGCCCGGCCCGGCGTCGCCGACGGGCTGTTCGCGCTGGCCTACGCTGAGCGGGGCGCGCAGCTGCGCTGGCCGGCGCCGTGGCGGGCGCTCGTCGAGGCGCTGCGCGGCCACCCGGCGGCCGAGGTCCGCGAGGCGGCGCTGGAGCTGTCCATGGATCGTTGAGGTGGTCCCGGTGATGCCGGCCCGCTGATGTGGGCTGCTGGGTCGGGATCCCCCAGGGCGTCGCGGCGCCGAGTTGCCTGGCGCCCGAGTGAGGCCCAGCGTTGTGCTGGGCCTCACTCGGGCGCTACCGGATCCGCGAGCCGCCGGGGCCCGCGCGCCTACCGGCGCAGCAGGGGGCGGCTCACCGCGACGGTCAGGGCCGTGATCGCGGCGGCGAAGCCCAGCAGCGCGACCGGGGCGCTCACCGTCTGCGTCAGGATGCCGAGGCCGAGCACGGGCACGGCCAGCCCGAGGTACCCGCCGAGGAAGAGCCCGGCCAGGGCCTCGCCCCGGATCGCCGCGGGCGCCAGGTCCACCACGGTGGAGATGGCGCCCTTGAGCAGGGCGCCCGCGCCGGCGCCGGCCAGGAGGCCGCCCACGAGGAACGCCGGGAAGGACTGCGCCCACACCGCGGCCGTGAGGGTGGCCAGGCCGAGCACGATCAGGGTCAGGCCCGCGGCGAGCTGGTCACGGGTGGGGCGGCGGCGCAGCAGTACCTGCGCGAGCGCCCCGCTGCCGAACACCATCGAGGCCACCGCGCCGGCCAGGGCCCGCGACGGGTGGTGCAGGGTGCCGGCGACGAAGGCCGGGGCCAGGGACGTGAAGAGGCCGAGCACCGACAGCGCGGCGAAGGCTCCGGTGGCCGCGGCGAAGTAGCGGGGGCGGGCCGCCGCCGGCACGTCCACCCGCTGCGGGCGGTAGCGGCGCGGCCGCGCGGCGACCGTCTCCGGCGCCAGCGACACGGCGAGCGCGGCCACCAGCAGCAGGACCAGGAAGACGGCGTACGGCGTGCGCAGCGGCCCGGAGACGTACTGGGCGAGCAGGCCGGACGTGATCGGGCCGAACGCGAAGCCGCCGAGGTTGGCCACGGTCGCCACCAGGTCGCCCCGCGCGCGGCCGGCGCCGGGGCGGGCGGCGGCGTGCAGCTCGGACAGGTGGGCGGTGGCAGTGGCGGTGATCATGCCGATGCCGAGGCCGGACAGCACCCGGGCCACGACCACCACGCCGAGGTCGGTCGAGACCAGGAAGAGCGCCGCCGCGACGGCCTCCAGGAGCACGGCGGGCAGCAGCACCCGGCGGCGGCCCAGCCAGTCCGAGACGTGCCCGGCGAGGAAGAGGCTGGCGATGACGCCGAACGCGTACGCGGCGAACGCCACCGTGACGGCGATCGTCGAGTAGCCGTCGTGGCGCTGGTACAGCGCCCAGAGCGGCGTCGGCACGACGGTGAACGCGAGCGACACGGCGAACGCGAGCGCGATCGCCCAGAAGCCCTGTTCGTGCGTGAGCCGGCGCCCGCGGCCGGAAGGCGCCTCCGGGCGGGTCAGCATGGTGGTCATGTCAACAATCTCCCTCGCCGGTATCAGCACCACCAACGAATGTTCGTGCTGGGGAGCATCACCAAATGCGATGATGCCGGACGTGGAGCTCCGGCATCTGGTGTACTTCGTGACGGTCGCCGAGGAACGCAACTTCACCCGGGCGGCGCAGCGCCTGCGGGTCGTGCAGTCCGGGGTCTCCGCCGCCGTGCGGGCGCTGGAGCGCGAGCTCGGCGCCCCGCTGTTCGAGCGCAACTCCCAGCGGGTCCTCCTCACCGACGCGGGCGCCGCCCTGCTGCCGGAGGCCCGCGCCACGATCGACGCCGCCCAGGCCGCCCGCGACGCCGTCGCCGAGGTCCGCGGCGGCCTGCGGGGCACGGTGCGCATCGGCACGCTGATCTCGGTGGGCTTCGTCGACCTGCCCGGCCTGCTGGGCCATTTCCGCGCCGCCCACCCGGCCGTCGACCTGCGCCTGCGGGCCGCCCCGACCGGCTCCGCGGGCCTGGCCGCCGACCTGCTGGACGGCGAGCTGGACGTCGCGTTCCTGTCGCTGTCCGGCCGCGCACCGGCCGGGCTGTCGGTGCGGACCCTCGCCGCCGAGCCCATCGTCGCCGTGCTGCCCGCCGCCCACCCGCTCGCCGCCCGCGACCGCCTGACCCTGGCCGACCTGGCTGACGAGCCGTTCGTGGACTCCCCGCCCGGCTACGGCAACCGCACGGAGATCGACCGTGGCTTCGCGGCGGCCGGGCTGCGGCGCCGGGTGGCCCTGGAGGTCGCGGACATCGCGACGGTTCGGCACTACGTCCGCGAAGGCCTCGGCGTCGCCCTGATCCCGCGGTTCTCGGTCCCCGACGAGCCGGCGCTGCGTATCCTGCCGGTGGACGCCCGCCTGCGCTGGACCTTCGCCGTGGCCACCGCCTCGGCCCGCCGCCCCAGCGCGGCCGTGCGCGCCCTGCTGGACCTGATCGATGCCCATCGCACCGGCGCGTGACGTGCCGTCGCGCGGGTGCGACCCCGGGATCACCACCGCGAGGTGAGGTGGTCTACTTGAGTTGCGCGGGTTGCGGGCGTTTGCCCCCTGCGCGATCCGCCCGTGGTGGTGCCGGCCGGGGTAGTCGGGGGCCGGGCTCAGGGGCGGGCCGGGGTCGGGCCCGGATGTGGCCGGGCGGGCCGGGATCGTACGGTCGGCTCGGGTGGACGTTGCAGGAGGTGCGAGATGCCCGACGTGTTGGCGGCGGCGCGCGCCGAGGCGCTGTTCGTGTCCAGCGTGCAGTCGTCGGAGGCGCCGGCGGAAGGGGACGTGCGGCGGGCCGTGGCGGAGGCGTTCGCCCGGCTCGGCAGCCGCGGCTGCGCGGCCTGCGTGGCCGGGGAGTTCGGGGACCATCCGGAGGTGGCGGTCGCGCGGATGCGGTGGGCGATCGCCACGGTCAGCGCCGTGTACGCCCGGCGCCGGCCCTCGCGGCGGCGCTCGACGGCCGGGGCCGCCTGCGCGCGCTGAGCCGCTACTTCGGCAGCTTGGCGCCGGCGTCGGTCCGGGTCTGGCGCACCTGCGTGGCGATGGTCTTCACCGTCGGGCTGGTGCCGTTGGCGAGCTCACTCGTGGCCAGCTGGGCGAGCTGGGCCAGGTGCTCGCGCAGGCAGTCGACGGCCTCGCGGTCGAAGGACGCCGCCGGGTCGGACTTCAGGGCGGCCAGCCGGTCCGCGTCGACCAGCCCCGGCATCTTGTGACCCTTGTGCGGGTTGTCCTTGGGCAGGCCGGCCTGGTCGGACAGGGCGCGCAGCCGGGGCAGCTCCCCGTTGTACACCCCCTGCAGCTCGCCGGCGAGGGCCACGAGCTGCTGGTCCGACGAGCGCTGGCGCACGAGGTCGAGCACCGGCAGCAGCTGCTCGTCCATCGGGATCATGAGCTCGACCCAGGCGAGGTCGGTGCCGCCGAACTCCGAAGGGGCGGGCGGCGCGGCGGGCGCGGGCGCCGCCGGGGCGGCGCAGGCGGCCAGGAGCAGCAGCGGGGCGAGGAACATTGGCAGGCGCATGGCGGTGGCCCTTCCAATACGTGGTGTCCGCGGTCGCGGCGGTCCTGGGCGCCCAGAGCCCGTTCGGTGGACCGCCGCGGCCCCGGCGGCGATGACCCCAACCCGGTCACCGCCACGACGGCACGCGCCCTGGCCGGGGGCGGGCGATTGTCCCCGCCCGGAGACATCGGCTCGCTCGGACAGCCCCCGCCTGGATGACCGACCCGAATCGACCGTTGCCCGTGCGCCACCGGCCGGGCGACTCAGTCAGTCCCCGTCGGGCCCGCTAGACCCGCTGCACTGGCCGCCCCGGAGGAGCACGCTCCGCCGGCACCCGATCCGTTGGAGAGCGCTCTCCGTACGCTCAAAGTCTCCCGCCTGAACAGGGCCGTGTCAACCGTTGTCAGATCTTGGGAGAGCGCTCTCCGATGCCTGTGCCAGGGCGTGCGCGCCGACGGCCGCCATCTCCGGCGTGCCGGACGCGTCCGCGACCAACGCGGCGCCGATGTTCAGGGCCCAGCCCCGGGCCCGCTGCCAGGTGTCCTCGTCGACCCGCGGGCCCAGGGCGGCGCGGAACAGCGCCCGGGCCGGGGCGTCGAAGACCAGCCACGCCGCGGCCAGGTCGGTGGCCGGGTCCCCCGCCGTGAGGTCCCCGAAGTCCAGCACCGCGGCCAGGGAGCCGTCGGGCGCGGCCAGGAGGTTGCCGGGGTGCGGGTCGCCGTGCACCCACACCGGCGGGCCGGCCCACCCGGGCACGGCCACCAGCTCGTCCCACAGCGGCCGCAGGGACAGCGGCACCCTGCCCGTGGCGAAGCGCTCGGCCATCGCCGCCGACCGGCCCGACAGCGGCACCCCGCGCACCGGGTTGGCCGGCGCCTCCGCCGGGGCGGGCACGTGCAGGGCGTTGAAGAACCCGGCGAGCCGCTGCGCGAGCGCCGCGCGCGGGCCGACGGGCCCGGCGGCCACGACGGTGCCGTCCAGCCACGGGGTGACGCTCCAGTGGTACGGGTACGCCTCCATCGGCACCCCGACGCGCACCGGCACGGGCACCGGCACCGGCAGCGACGGGGCCAGCAGCGGCAGCCAGCGCTGCTCGTTGCGGACCAGCGACGCGGCGACCGCGCGGCGGGGCAGCCGCACGGCCAGCGAGGAGCCGAGCCGGAAGATGGCGTTGTCCCAGCCGGACGTGGCCAGGGTCAGCGGGCCGTCGAGGTCGGGATGCTGGTGACGGAGCACGTGCCGGGCCAGTGCGGCATCAACGACGATGTCAGCGTCCACGAGCGCCAGTAAACCCCCTAGGCCGACTGGCGCACCACGAGCTTCGGGTCGAAGATGACCGACTCGACGCGCAGGGACGGGTCGTCGATGCGGGCCAGGACCAGGCGGGTGGTCTCGGCGGCCATGTCCTCGAGGGGGTGGCGCACGGTGGTCAGCTGCGGGCGGGCGTCCAGGGCCGCGCTGCTGTCGTCGAAGCCGACCACGGCCACCTCGTCGGGGACCCGCACGTTGCGGGTGCGCAGGGCCATCAGGGCGCCCTGGGCCATGAGGTCGTTGGCGACGAACACGCCGTCGAGGCCGGGGTGCTCGGCCATCAGGGCGAGCATCGCGGACTCGCCGGACTCGTAGGTGAAGCCGCCCTCGGCGATCGGGAACCAGGCGTGGCCGTGCCGGGCGAGGGCCTGCCGGAAGCCGGTCAGGCGGTCCTGGGAGGCCGGCACGTGGGCCGGTCCGGTGATCATGCCGAGGCGGGTGCAGCCGCGGCCCAGCAGGTGCTCGGCGGCCAGGGCGCCGCCGGCGTCGTTGGCGAGGTCGACGTACGAGATCGGCACCGGCTGCGCGGGACGGCCGACGAGGGCGGCGGCGATGCCGGCGTCGCACAGCTGCTGCGGGAGCGTGTCGTCGGGGTGCAGGGACAGCACCACGGCGCCGTCGGCCTGGCCCTGGCCGAGGTCGCCGACGAGGCGGGTGCGGGCCTCCTGCGTGCCGACGATCTGCAGGGCCAGCTGCACGCCCTTGGGGCGCAGGACGCTCATCACGCCGCCGACAATGCGGCCGAAGAACGGGTCGGCGAAGAAGCGGCGCATGAAGGGGTCGTCGTCGTGGGAGACGGCGTCGGAGACGACCAGCGCGACGGTGCCGCTGCGGCGCGTGACGAGCGAGCGCGCGGCCCGGTTGGGCACGTAGCCGGTGGCGTCGACCGCCTGCCACACGATCTCGTGCAGCTTCGGGTCGACGTTGCGCACGCCGTTGATGACCCGCGACACGGTGGCCCGGGACACCCCCGCGGCCTCCGCGACGTCCTCCAGGGTCGGTCGCCGTTTTTCGCTCATCACGCGCTTTTATAGCACGAACCCGGAAAGCGCTCTCCGGGGCAAATCCCCAGAGAGCGCTTTCGCGATGGAATGGTTACCGGTAGACGCCGAACTCCCAGAGGGAATACCCGTACGCCGTGGCCCGGACCAGCCCGTTCATCCGGACGTACCGCGCATTGCCGGCGACGTTGATGTCGTCGAACCCGCCGTCACCGGCGGTGGTCGAGTAGATCGTCGTCCAGTTCACGTTGTCGTCGGACGTCTGGATCTGGTAGCTCTTCGCGTAGGCGGCCTCCCAGGAGAGGAACACCTTGTTGAAGGTCTGCTTGCTGCCCAGGTCCACGGTGCACCAGGCGGTGTCGACCCACTCGCTGGCCCAGCGGGTGCCGTAGTTGCCGTCCGTGGCGTAGGAGGGCAGCTGCGGGCCGTTGGTGCCGGTCGGCTGGTAGGACGAGGCCGTCACCGTCTTGTTCAGCGCGATGTTGGTGCCCGGGATCGACGGCGCCGTGACCTTGAAGGAGCGGGTCTCGATGCCGACGTTGCCCTGGCCGTCGAACGCGTAGACGTAGATCTTCCACACGCCCATCGTCTCCGGCGCGGTCACCGTGAACGTGCTGCCGTTCTGCGTGAAGTTCACGTTGCGGAAGCCGGTGCCGCCGCTGATGTACTTGTCGCTGGCCATCATGTTGTAGCGGATCGCGTCGCCGTCGGGGTCGGTCACGGCCACGTTCACCGTGAACTGACTGCCCGCCGGCACCGCGGTCTGGTTGCTCACCGTCATCGAGGTGATCTGCGGGGCCGTGTTGGCCAGCGGGGAGCCCGTGTAGGCCTGCTTGAGCGCCCCGTAGCCCAGGCGCCGCCAGCCGCCGCCGTAGGTGTTGAGCCACACGCCGCCGAAGTCGTTCTCCAGGCCGTAGTGGAACTCGGTCGCGCCGAGGGCCACGCCCGGGTGCGACTTGATGGCGTTCCAGCTGGCCGTGTAGCCGTCGCGCTTCTGCAGGTCGGTCGGCTCGGTGGGGACCCCGTTGACGTCGTTGGGGACCTCCCACTCGCCGGACGGGCCGCCCTCGGTGACGACGTACGGCTTGGTGTACCCGCCGTTGATCCAGTCCTGCTTGACGTTGCCGATCGCGCCGTAGGAGTTCACGGCCAGCAGGTCCAGGTGCGGGGAGTTCGCCTTGTAGTAGGGCCAGGCGCCGGTGTAGGCGTCGGTCGAGGTGACCGGGTGGTTCGGGTCGGCGGCGTGGATGGCCACGGCGAGCTCGTCGACGTACTTGGCGTACGCGACGCGGCGCGCCTCGACGTCCGCGGCGGACAGGCCGTGGTCCTGCATGGTGAGGATGACCTCGTTGCCGACGTCCCACATGAGCACGCCCGGGTTGTTCTTCAGGGCGTTGACCCGGTTCACGATCTCGGTCTTGGTGTTGTTCTTGTAGGTGGTGTCGTTGACGTAGTCGGCGCCCTGGTTGAGCCAGTGCCCGACGATCACCTTGATGCCCTGCTGGGCCGCCCGGTTGAGCAGCTCCGGGGTCTGCGCGTCGTCGACGCCCCAGGTGCGGATCGTGTTGACGCCCATGTTGTGCAGGTCGCGCATGTACCCGTCGGCGGCGCCCTGCGGCGGGCCGTAGGTCAGGCCGCGGACCTCCCACGGCTGGCCGCCGACCTGCAGCTGCCAGTTGCCCTGGCTGCCGGTCACCTTGACCACGCTCGGGCCGGCCGGCGTCGCCGGGTCGGTCATCGCGGCGGGCACGGTGCCGGTCGCCTTGGACACGGTGACCGAGTCGACGGACAGCACGCCGCCGGAGGTCGTGTTCGGCGTCGGGGTGGTGAAGCCGGCGATCGCGTTGGGCAGCGAGCCGCCGATGGACAGGTCGAAGCGCAGGTAGAAGCCGTGGTGCACGGCGGCGTTCCACGCGGTGACGCCGACCTGCGACTCGCGGACCACCCAGGACTGCTTGCCGTCGAGGTAGAAGCGGATCTCCTCGTCGGTCTTGGTCCGGTCGATGACCTGGGTGTACTCGTGGTAGCCGGTCTGGCAGCCGACGCAGCTGGCCAGGCCGGAGCTGCGGCCGTTGTACTCCCCGCAGGGCCCGTCCGGCGCGGTGCCGCAGTGCAGGGTCTGGGAGAGCTGGCTGCGGCCGTTGACGTCGGTCATGATGTCGGTCTCGCCGACGCCGGGCCAGTTGTTGAAGTTGCCGCGGTAGGCGGCGCCGGTGGCCCGGAAGCCCGGCCAGTAGCCGGCGCCGTTGGCGACGTCGGGCTGCTTGATCAGGGCGGTGAACTTGACCTGCTCGCCCGGGTTGGCCTGGAAGTCGGTGCGCTGGGTCTCCAGCCGGCCCGAGGTCCAGTTGCCGGCCCCGTCGCGGATGGCCTTGATGTTGAGCTTGCCGGCCCCGTCGAGGTACACGTTGGCCGTGCTGTTGCTGGCGGTCTCGACCTCACCGGTGCCCCAGTTGGCCGCACCGCCCGGGAACTGGGTGCCGGTGCGCATGAGCCAGTTCGTGGCCGACGGCGAGGTGTTGGCCGCGCCGTCGAAGGTGTCGCTCCACACCGTGGTCCAGCCGGGGTCCGGCGTCGGCGACGTGGAGGTGCTCGGGCTCGGGCTCGGCGAGGCCGACTGGGTCGGGCCGGTGCCGCCGGTGAAGACCTTGAACTCCCACAGCGAGTAGCCGTAGCCGCCGGGGCGGGCGGTGCCGTACATCCGCACGTAGCGGCCGCTGCCGGTCACCGGGATGGTCTGCGTGCCGCCGGTGCCGGTGCTGGTGGAGTACACGTCGGTCCAGCTCGTCCCGTTGGTCGAGGTCTGGATCTGGAAGGCCTTGGCGTAGGCCGCCTCCCACTGCAGCACCACCTGGCAGATGGACTGGGTCGAGCCGAGGTCGACCTGGATCCACTGCGGGTCGCTGAACTGGCTGCTCCAGCGGGTGCCGGCGTCGCCGTCGAAGGCGTACTGCGGGCCGTTGCCGGCGCCCTCGGACGACGACGCGGTGGCCGTCTTGCCCTGGGCCACGTTCGTCGTGCCGCACGCGCCCGAGGTCGGGTTGGTGCCGGTGAAGGAGCCGTAGACCTTGAACTCGTACAGCGAGTAGCCGTATCCGCTGCCCCGGGCCGTGCCGTACATGCGCACGTACCGGCCCGAGCCGCTGACGTTGAGCGTCTGCGTGCCGCCGGCGCCGGTGGTGGTGGAGTAGATGTCGGTCCAGTTCTGGTCGTCGGCCGACGTCTGGATCTGGAAGGCCTTGCCGTAGGCGCCCTCCCACTGCAGCGTGACCTGGCTGATCGTGGCGGTCGCGCCGAGGTCGATGCGGATCCACTGCGGGTCGCTCCACTGGCTGCCCCAGCGGGTCCCGTCGTTGCCGTCGTTGACGTAGCTGGCTGCCAGGTCGTCGGACTGCACCGACGAGGCCGTGACCGGTTTGCCTTGCGAGATCAGGCTGTCGGCGGCGCGCGCGAACGGCGCGACCACGACGGCGACGGCGGCGACGACGGCTGCCACAAGGGCAATGCGCCATCGCGAGGTCAGGAGTTTCCGCCAGGCTGGGGCGGACGTGTGCGCCGGATGCACGAGAGGCTCCTTGCTGGGGTGTGAGGAAGCGCCTGGTCTGGGTCGATCAGAGCGAAGCCTTATCGAGCCAGACCGGGCGGAGCGGTGGCGGTTTGGAGAGCGCTCTCCGGTAGGTCGCAGTGTTGCCCCGCCGTTTCCACCGTGTCAAGTGCTCGGCTGCGCCTTAGGACCGTTTTGGAGGTGTACGCCGGGATGCCGGCCCTGCCGGACCTTGACACCCGGCCACGGCACGTCGCAGTCTGGTCACGCAACTTGGAGAGCGCTCTCCAAGCCGAATACTCAGGACCCGGGGTGATACGTGTGAGCACGACGGCGGTGCAGGCCACGACGGGCCGGCTGGCCTTTCCCTCGAACTTCTGGTGGGGCGCTGCCACCGCCGCGTACCAGATCGAGGGCTCGGTGGACGCCGACGGCCGCACCCCGTCGATCTGGGACACGTTCTCGGCCCAGCCCGGCCGGATCGACAACGGCGACACGGGCGCCACGTCGACCGGGCACTACCTGCGCTACCGCGAGGACGTCAAGCTGATGGCCGAGCTCGGGCTCTCGGCGTACCGCTTCTCCATCGCGTGGCCGCGGATCCGCCCGGCCGGGGGCACCGGCGTCAACGAGGCCGGCCTGGACTTCTACGACCGCCTGGTGGACGAGCTGCTGGCCACGGGCGTGCGCCCGGTGGCCACGCTGTACCACTGGGACCTCCCCCAGGAGCTCGAGGACGCCGGCGGGTGGACCAACCGCGAGACCGCCCTGCGCTTCGGCGACTACGCCGCCGCGGTGGCGGCCCGCCTTGGCGACCGCGTCGCGCTGTGGAACACGCTCAACGAGCCGTGGTGCTCGGCCTTCCTCGGCTACGGCACCGGCGGGCACGCCCCGGGCCGCCGCGGCCACGTCGGCGCGCTGACCGCCACCCACCACCTGCTGCTCGCCCACGGCCTGGGCGTGGCCGCCCTGCGCGGCGCCGGCGTGGCGGGCCAGGTGTCGGTCGCGCTGAACTGCGGGGCCGTGCGGCCGCTGACCCCGTCGCCGGAGGACGCCGACGCCGCCCGGCGCATCGACGGGCTGCTGAACCGGATCTTCTTCGACCCGATCCTGCGCGGCGAGTACCCGGCCGACACCATCGAGGACACCCGCGAGCTCACCGACTGGCACTTCGTGCGCCCGGGCGACCTGGCCGCGATCAGCGCCCCGGTCGACGCGATCTGCGTGAACTACTACCAGCCCGACCTGGTCAGCGCGGCGCCGGCGGGGCAGCTGGACCACGGGACGCCGTACCCGACCGCCCAGGCCGTGCAGTTCCACCCCACCCCGGGCCCGGTCACCCACATGGGCTGGTCGATCGACCCGACGGGCCTGCGCGACCTGCTGCTGCGGGTGCGCCGCGACTACGGCGACCGCCCGATCTACGTCACCGAGAACGGCGCCGCCTACGACGACCGGGTCGGCCCGGACGGCGGCATCGAGGACCCGGAGCGCATCGCCTACCTGCGCGCCCACCTGGCCGCCGTGCACGAGGCCATCGCGGCCGGCGTGGACCTGCGCGGCTACTTCGTGTGGTCGCTGCTGGACAACTTCGAGTGGGCCTTCGGCTTCAGCCGCCGCTTCGGCCTCATCCGCGTCGACTACGGGACCCTCGAGCGCACCATCAAGGCCAGCGGCCGCTGGTACTCCGAGGCGATCTCCCGCAACGCGATCGACTAGGCGGGCGTGGCCGCGCGCCGCACGCTGACGTGGAAGGCCTCGATGCGCCGCACGACGTGCATGAGGCCGGCGAAGTCGACCGGCTTGGCGATGTAGGTGTCGACCATCAGCCGGTGGCTTCGCAGGTAGTCCTCCTCGGCGGTCGACGCGGTGAGCACGACCACCGGGATGCGGGACAGGTCGGGGTCGGCGCGCACCTCGGCCAGCACCGTGCGCCCGTCGACGCCGGGCAGGTTCAGGTCGAGCAGGATGATGTCGGGGCGTGGGGCGGCGGCGTAGGGCCCCTCGCGCCGCAGCAGGCGCAGCGCGTCGGCACCGTCGCTGCAAACGGTGAGGCGGTTGCTGAGCTTGTGGTCGGCGAACGCCTCGCGCGTGATGAGCACGTCCCCGGGATCGTCCTCGACCAGGAGGATCTCGATCGGCACGGCCGGATCGTTGCGCATCGTGCCCCTTCCGATACAGGTTGCCTCACAGTAGCGCGCCAGGACCACCCCGCCCCGTCAGCGACGCGCGTCACCGCTACGGTCTACGCGTGGCGTTCACGATCGGGTCGACCGGCGGGCACGGCGTGGTGCGGGCCGAAGGGGAGCTCGACGTCGGCACCGCGGCCGAGCTGCGGGAGGCGGTCGGCACGGCCCTGGATCGGCACGCCACCCTGGTCATGGACCTGACCGCGGTCACGTTCATGGATTCGGTGACGCTGGGCGTGCTCATCGGGGCGTACAACCGGACCCGGGCGACCGGCGGCGGGCTGGCCGTGGCGTGCACCGACGACCGGGTCCGCCGCGTGTTCCGGATCACGGGCCTGGACAAGGTCTTCGCGCTCTACGACACCGTCGAGGCGGCCGCCGCCGCGCTGTGAACCGGCTCCGGCGCCGAGACGTGCAGCACCTCGTAGCGCTCCGTCGCCTCCGGGTCCTCCGGCTCGTCGCTCGCCCACAGCGCGATGCGGACCAGCTCCCAGCGGTGCGGGTCGAAGGCGACCGCCGCCGTGTGCAGGCCGGGCCGGGCCACCGGCGCGGACAGCTCCTGGCCCCACGCGAGCGGGGCGACCGTGCGGGTGGCCGAGCGCACCGGCGCACCCCGGGCCGGGCCCTCGATCGCCGCGACGCCGGTCCAGTGCCGCACCGGCGGGCGCCCGAAGTCGCGCACGATGTTGTGGAAGCCCCCGCCGCCGACGAGGAAGTGGGCCATCGCGTCCGCCGAGTTCCACAGGTAGAAGGGCGCGTACTGGTTGACCGGCGAGCCGCCGACGCCCTTGGTGCGGATCAGGTAGGCCTTGATCCCCAGGCCGGGGCGGTCGTCGAGCGCGTGGCCGCCGCGGCGCACCCGCTCGCGGATGATCCCCATGTCGTAGTCCGCGGGGAGGGTCAGCTCGTACTGCATCGCGATCATGGCGTACATACTAGTAGGTACAGAGGCTCAGACCCCACGTAGGATCGCGTCGATCTCCGCGATCTCCTCCTCGGTGTGCCGGCCCAGCATGAGGTCGAGCTCGAGGCGCTCGGCCGGCGTCTGGTAGGCCCCGATCTCACGGGCCAGCCGGACACGCGCGCGACGGGCAGCGACGGCGGCGCGGACTCTGCGGGCTGCGGTCTTCATGATTGCTCGCTCCTTCTGTATCGATTCAGCTGCCACCTACTGTATCGATCCAGAAAGATCATCTCCGCTCGATTCGATGTGACCGCCGGCACGCGGGTCCCGACCTGCGGGTGCAGGATGGGAATGTGCGCGACGTCACCCCCGCCCCGGGCACCCTGGACCCCATCGAGACCGCCTCGCGCGACGAGCTGACCGCCCTGCAGCTCGCCCGCCTGCGCGGCACGCTCGCCCACGCCTACGACAACGTGCCGCACTACCGCGAGGCGTTCGCGGCCCACGGCGTGCACCCGTCCGACCTGACGGACCTGTCCGACATCTCGCGGTTCCCCCTGACGACCAAGGACGACCTGCGGGCCAACTACCCGTTCGGGATGTTCGCGGTGCCGCGGGAGCGGGTGCTGCGGCTGCACGCCTCGTCCGGCACCACGGGCCGCCCGACCGTCGTGGGCTACACCGCGGCCGACCTCGACACGTGGGCGTCGCTCATGGCCCGCTCGATCCGCGCGTCGGGCGGCCGCCCCGGCGACATCGTGCACGTCGCCTACGGCTACGGCCTGTTCACCGGCGGCCTGGGCGCCCACTACGGCGCGGAGCGCCTGGGCTGCACGGTCGTGCCGGTGTCGGGCGGCATGACCGAGCGCCAGGCGATGCTGATCCGCGACTTCCGCCCCGACGTCATCATGGTGACGCCGTCGTACCTCCTGGCGATCGTCGACGAGATGGAGCGCCAGGGCCTGGACCCGCGCGCCAGCTCGCTGCAGGTCGGCATCCTCGGCGCCGAGCCGTGGACCGAGGACATGCGCCTGGAGATCGAGACCCGCCTCGACATGCACGCCGTCGACGTGTACGGCCTGTCCGAGGTCATGGGCCCCGGCGTGGCCAACGAGTGCGCCGAGACGAAGGACGGCCTGACCATCTGGGAGGACCACTTCTACCCGGAGATCGTCGACCCCGACACGGGCGAGGTCCTACCGGAGGGCGCCCGCGGCGAGCTCGTCATCACCTCGCTGACCAAGGAGGCCATGCCGGTCATCAGGTACCGCACCCGCGACCTGACCCGCCTGCTGCCCGGCACCGCCCGCACCATGCGCCGCCTGGAGAAGATCACCGGCCGCAGCGACGACATGATGATCGTGCGCGGCGTGAACGTCTTCCCGACCCAGATCGAGGAGCTCCTGCTGCGCGAGCCCGCCCTGTCCCCCCACTTCCAGTGCGTCCTGACCCGCCGCGACCGCCTCGACGCCCTCACGGTCCGCGTGGAGCACCGCCCGGACGCCACACCCTCCGCCGCCCGCGACGCGGCGGACGCCCTGCAGCGCGCGGTGAAGGGCGCCGTCGGCGTCACGATCGCGGTGGAGGTCCTCGCACCCGGCACGGTGGAGCGCTCGGCCGGCAAGATGCGCCGCGTCATCGACAATCGCTGACCGATTCGGGCCGATAAGTCGGGCGCTGGCGCGCCGCGACTTATCGGATTTATACCCTGACAGGCGGGATGTCGCTTATACCGGCCCCAACGGCGGGGGCGTGTAAAGAATTCTTGACACGATGTCCGGTGCGCTTTACCTTCGAGATGTCAAAGATGCTTTACATGGAGGCCAGATGTCCTACCTGGAGAAGCGGGCCTGGATCTACGGGATCGTGGCCCTCGTCGTGCCCGTCGCCTACGCCCTCGTGCTGCTCGCGCGGCGGCCGGCCGCGGGGCTGGCGGGCAGTCACTACGCCGGGCCGATGCTCGTGGCGGTCGGGGCCGCGATCGTGCTCAACATCGTGGCCGGGAGCCTCTTCGGCGGCCCGGCCCGCAGCGACGAGCGGGACAAGGCGATCGGGCGCCTCGGGGAGTACGCCGGGTTCTACGTCATGAGCATCGCCGCGCTGGTGCCGCTCGTGCTGGCGATCCGCGAGGCGCCGTACTTCTGGATCGCCAACTCGCTGTACCTGGCGTTCTCGCTGGCCGCGCTCGTCTCGTCGGCCGTGAAGATCGTGGCCTACCGGCGGGGGTTCTGAGCCGGTGGGCAAGCCGACCCGCGTCACCAACTCGATCCGGGCGCTGCGCTTCGCGCACGGGGAGATGACCCAGGCCGACCTCGCCGAGCGCATCGGCGTCACCCGGCAGACCGTCATCGCGATCGAGCAGGGGCGCTACTCGCCGACGCTGGAAACGGCGTTCCTGATCGCGCGCGTGTTCGCGGTAGGGCTCGAGGAAGTCTTTCAGTATTCGGATGAGCAGTCATGATGTCGCAACGCGGGCTGGCCCGGGTGGCCGGGTGGTTGTACCTCGTGGTCGCCGTCTGCGGCGGCTACGCCCAGATGTTCGTGCGCGGCCGGATCGTGGTGCCCGGCGACGCCGCCGCCACCGCGGCCCACATCCGCGAGCACACCGCGCTGTTCCGGGCCGCGCTGGTGCTCGACCTCGTCAACATCGGGTGCTTCCTGGGGGTCGCGCTCGTGTTGTACGCCCTGTTGTCCCCCGCCTCGCGCTGGCTCGCGACGTCGGCGCTGGTGTGCAACGCGGTCGCCGTCGCGGTGATGGCGGCCAACCTCCTCAACCACTACGCGGCCCTGGCGGCGGCCACCCGCGGGCCCGACGAGCGGCTCGCCGGGTTCTACATGGACGTGTTCGCGCAGGGGTACCTCGTCGCGCAGCTCTTCTTCGGCCTCTGGCTGCTGCCGCTGGGCCTGCTCATCTACCGCTCGGGCCTGATGCCGCGGGCGATCGGGGTGCTGTCGGTCGTCGGCTGCGCCGGCTACCTGGGCGACCTGCTGCGCACCCCGGCGTCGCCGGTGATGCTCGTCCTGGCCGCCGGCGGCGAGATCGCGGTCGTGGCCTGGCTGCTCGCGGGCCGCATCAGCAGGCCCGCCGCGGTCACCGCGTGACCAGCCGCGGCACTCCCTCGGCGCCCGACTCCACGAAGGCGACCAGGCCGGCGACGTCGACGCCGTGCGGCGGGGCGTCCCGGTAGGCCGCGATCCGCAGCGCCGCCCGCTCCAGCAGCCGGGCGGCGCCCGCCGCGTTCCCGCGCCTGGCGTGGGTCAGGCCGACAGCGAGCTGCGCCAGGCCGCGCCACAGCTCCCGCTCCGGCTCCGGCGCCGCCTTCCAGGCGGCCTCGAGCACCTCGTGCGCGTGGAAGGGCCGGCCCTCGTCCAGCAGCCGCTGGGCCTGATCGAGCGCCTCGGCCGCAGTGACGGACAGGTCGTCGGGCATCGTCGGCACGCCCTGCGCCCCGCGGGGCAGCGGCCGGCCGAGAGCATCCCGCGGACGCGCGTTGCGGGCCCGCCCGGTCTCGTCCCGATCCCTTTCCGCGCCCATGCCTCCGACGGTACTTCACGTAAATCCGTGACGGTGGAGAAGCTCGATGTCGGGCATGATGGACCGCGTGACGCAATGGGAATATGCGCGACTGGAGTACCGTGCCGCCGGGACGCTCGGCACCGACAAGTTCGAGGACTGGGACGCCGTCTTCCACCACCCCGGTGGCGTGCAGCGGTGGGGCACCGACGAGCGCTTCAACGACCTTCGCCACCTCAACCGCGCCGGCGCCGAGGGCTGGCAGGCCTACGACCGCGCGGCCATGGTCATCGGCCAGCCGCACCGCCTCCACGCCGTCACGTACTCGCTTCGCCGCCCAGTGGAGCGCTGAGCCGCCCGTAGAGCACTTCCCGGGGCGCTGAGCCGCCCCGGGCACCGAGCCCCCGCACGGGATATTGGGCACCACTCGCAGCCGGATCCCAGGCCGCTGCCACCGTCCGCGGAGCCGCCGTCCCAAGAATCGACGGCAACGGCTTCGAAGGAGGGCAAGGTGCATCGACCCAACGTGATCCGGCGCGCGACCGGCCTGACCGGCCTCCTCGCCGCCCTCGCCATCGCGGGCCCGCTGGCGGCGGCCGGCGCGGCACACGCGGCCCGCGCCGAGGAGACCATCGCCGTCGCGGCGGCCACGACAGCCACCGCGACGGCGAGCGGACCCGCCGGGCACCCCCGCACGACACTCCCGGGGTTACCGTAAGGAGTGTTTACAGATGCGTTGCCGCGGCATGAGCTGGAGGTGGCCGACCCGGCGCCGGTGGCCATCGCGGTGGGCGGGTTCGACTGGTTCGGGCCGATGGCCCAGGCCGCGTTCCCGCACCGGCACGCGTTCCACGAGATCGTGCTCGTGTCGGCGGGGACCGGCACGCACGTCATCGAGCTGGCCGAGCACCCGATCCGGGCACCGCAGCTGTTCGTCATCGGCCCGGGCCAGGTGCACCACTGGCGCGACGCGCGCGGCCTGGCCGGCCGGGTGCTGGTGTTCGGCGACGAGGCGCTGCTGGCGTACCCCGAGGATCGCGCCCTCCTGCTCGGCGCGCCCCGCGCGCGCCGGCTGCGACCGCGCGACGCCCGGGCCATCGGGGGCCTGTTCGCGGCGCTGACCCGCGAATACGCGGACCGCCCGCCCGGCTTCGACACCGTCCTGCCGGCCCTGCTGCACGTGCTCGTCGTGCGCACCCACCGCCTGGCCGCCGATCGCGAGGCCGAGCCGCGGGGGCGGCGGCGCGACCGCGAGCTGGCCACCGCCTTCGCGCAGCTGCTGGCGAGGCGCGCGGAGTCCGGGCCGAGCGTGGGTGCGTACGCGCAGCGGCTCGGGGTCAGCGCCAGCCGGCTCGCCGAGGCGGTCAAGGCGGCCACCGGCGAACCGCCCGGGCGGCTGATCCGCCGGGCCCAGGCCCTCGAGGCGCGCCGCCTGCTGGCCCGCACCGCGCTGACCGTCGCCCAGGTGGCCCGGGCGACCGGCTTCGCCGACCCCGCGTACTTCAGCCGGTTCTTCCGCCGCGAGGTCGGGCTGACGCCGGGGCGGTACCGCGAAATGCACCAGGATCGCGGTACCAAATCCATCGATTTTGACGAATGCGACTCCTAGTGTCGGTCCGGTCCCGGCGGGCCAACCCCGCCGGCACCCCCCACCACCGACCGGGCCCAGGAGGCCAAGGAGGCACCCGCACATGGCCATCACCCGTAAACAGCTGCTCAAGTCCGCGCTCGCCGCCGCACCGCTGCCGATCCTGTTGGCCGGCGGCCCGACGCTGGCCCGCGCGGCCGGCAGCGACGCCGCGCCGCTCGACCCGACCCCGATGTGCGACGACGGGGACGAGACGCACGAACAGATCGAGGGGCCGTACTTCAAGCCCAACTCCCCCGCCCGCACCGCGATCGCCGACGGCCTGCCCGGCACCCGCCTGACGCTCAGCGGGTTCGTCTTCGGCATCGCGTGCCAGCCGATCGCGAACGCACTGCTCGACTTCTGGCAGGCCGACAACTCCGGCGCGTACGACAACACCGGCTTCCGCCTGCGCGGGCACCAGTTCAGCGACGCCCGCGGCGCGTTCACGCTGTCCACGATCGTGCCGGGGCTCTACCCGGGCCGCACCCGGCACATCCACGTGAAGGTGCAGGCGCCCAACCATCCGGTGCTGACCACGCAGCTGTACTTCCCGGGCGAGCCCCGCAACAGCACCGACACGCTCTACGACCCGGCGCTGCTCATGACCGTGCGCACGGTGGGCAGCGGCCGCGAGGCGAGCTTCGACTTCGTCCTGAACGTGACGGGCACCCCGCCGACGAGCACCCCGCCGACGACCCCGACGACCCCGCCGAGCACGCCCGGCGGCACCACGTGGGCGGCCGGCCACACGTACGCGGCCGGCGACCGGGTCACGTACAACGGCGTCACGTACCGCTGTCTGCAGGGCCACACCGCGCAGGCCGGCTGGGAGCCGCCGAACGTGCCCGCGCTCTGGCAGCCGGCATAAGGACAGGCGCGGCGTCGGATCACGGACAGTTGCGCGCCAGGACAACCCGGACCCGGTAGGCCTAGCCGGTAACCGTCCGGACCCTGGAGGCTCCACCATGACCACACCCGCCGAACCGGCCGCGCCGCAGGCCAAGCCGGGTAAGCGCCGGCAGATCACGATCCTCGTCGGGCTCGTCGTCCTGCTCGGCGTGCTCCTCGGCGCCGCCTGGTTCTTCAACCGCGACGCGGCGCTCAACGCCAAGGTCGGCGACTGCCTGCACCAGGTCGGCTCCGACGAGCTGAAGATCGTCCAGTGCGACAGCACGGACGCCGACTTCTCCGTGCTGGGCAAGGTCGGCGACAAGGACCAGAGCGAGGCGACCAGCCCGTTCAGCACCGTGTGCCAGCAGTGGTCGGACACGACCAACACCTACTGGCAGGGCGAGAAGGGCAAGAAGGGCGACGTGCTCTGCCTGAAGACGACGAAGTAGCCGTCACGATCGGTACCGCGGGCCGCGGGTGCTGCCCGCGGTACCGATGCGGCAGTTAGTAACCCGGGAAGACCGCGCGCAGGTCATCGAGGGAGATCGGGCCCGACACGGCGACGTCGGCCGGGGTGTAGCGCGCCTTGAGCCGCCCCGCGGCCAGGCGCAGCCAGGCCTCCAGCGTCAGCGACAGCTCGCCGTCGGGGTTGCCCGGCGCGGCGGTGATGGCGACCGGCTCGGCCAGGTGCAGCCCGAGCGTCTCGCCGGTGTCGGTGAGCCGGACCAGCAGGTCGGCCGTGCGCCCGTCGATGTTGGCCGGCTTGGCGATCCAGCCGAAGAGGCCCTCGACCCGGTCGCTGATCAGCGCGGCCGCCTCCGGGGCGAGCGCCGCCGACGGGTCGAACGAGGCCCGCACGTCCCAGTCGTGGTAGCCGAACTCGGTGAGGCGCAGCAGCGCGGACGTGGCCACGTCCACCGGCTCCGGCATCCAGCCCACGTCGATGCGGTGCTCCGTCCGCTGCTCGGGCGTGAACGCCTCGTAGGCCTCGACCAGCCGCGCGTTGGCCCCGGGGAACGCGGCCTGGCGCTCCTGCGGGGTCATGCCGTCCCAGCGGGCCCAGACGCCCTTGTTGAACTCGAACTCGGGGGCGGGCCGGCCCTCGAGGGAGGCCCGGAGGGCCTCCAGGTTGATCTCGGCGCCGCTGCCCAGGTGGCTGACGACCTGCGAGACGTCCCACTCCTCGGCCGCCGACGGGGCGGTCAGCTGGTCCGCGCTCAGGCCGGCGACCAGGGCCGACAGGTTGTCGTGCCCGGTGCGCAGGGCGGCGATCGCGAGATCTGCCCGGTTGCTCATGAAACCCCCTAAAAATTTGAAGCATAAACAAACTCGTGACGCACGACACGCATTGGGTGCTCGATCGGCAATATTGCGCCGACCGCAACATCAGGTAGCTTCAGCTGATGAACACGGGGCTCGGACCAGGTGAACGGCAGCGTTCCACACGGTTACGGCCCCGCGCATGGACCGAGCTGTTGCTGGTCCTCGGGCTGTTCCTGGCCTACAAGGTCGGCCGCCTGGCAGTGGACGGCCGGGTCGGCGCGGCCTACGACGACGCCCACCTGGTCTGGCACCTCGAACGGGCGCTGCGCCTGCCCGACGAGGTGGACCTGCAGCACATGCTGCTGCAGGCCGAGGCCCTCGTGCGGACCGCGAACATCTACTACGCCGTCGTGCACTTCCCCGCCACGATCGCGTTCCTCGTCTTCATGTACTGCTTCCGGCCCGAACACTACATCCGATTCCGGCGGATCCTCGCCTGGCTGACCGCCGTAGGGCTCGGCATCCACTTCGTGTTCCCCCTCGCCCCGCCGCGCATGCTCGGCGGCCTCGGCCTCATCGACACCGCCGCCGTCTACGGCCCGTCGGTCTACGGCCCGCCCCAGACCGACACGCTGAGCAACCAGTACGCGGCCATGCCGTCGCTGCACGTCGGCTGGGCCCTCGTCATCGCGGCCGGGCTCATCCACGCCACCCGCACCCCCTGGCGCTGGCTGTGGCTGGCCCACCCGGTCCTGACCATGCTCGTGGTGGCCGGCACCGCCAACCACTACTGGCTGGACGGCATCGTGGCCGCCGTCCTCGTCGGCGTGCTCCTCGTCGCCACCAGCCGGCACGAGCACCCCTCGCCGGCCGTGCCGGTCCAGGTGCGCCGGACCGCGCGGCGGGATGCGATCGCCGGCACCCTCGCCGCGGTCGGCACCGCCCTGGGCGCGGCCGGCGTGCCGATGGCGCCGCCGGGCGCCCCGCCTCAGTCGTGAAGCAGGCGCTACCACCCCAAAAGTGGTGCGGATGCGGTATCAAGGTCGCGTGGACTGGAACCTACGCACCTGCGCGCGCCGCGGGCACGTGACCTACGCCCCCACCGAGGACGCGTTCCGCGAGAAGCTGCACGCCATCACCCCGGTCGGCGCGGCGTGGCGCTGCCTTCGGTGCGGGGACTTCGTCATCGGCGAGCCGCACCAGACCGGCCCCGCCGAGGGCGCGCCGATCGTGCTGCGCGGCCGGGCCCTGCGCGACGCGCTCATCCTGCGGCTGCTGTCGCTGGAGCGCTTCATCAAGGGCCTGCTGTCCCTCGCCGCCGCCTACGGCGTGTTCCACTTCCGCAGCCACCGCGACGGCGTCGAGCGGGCCTTCAACGAGGACCTGCCGCTGCTCAAGCCGTTCATGGACAAGGTCGGCTGGAAGTTCGAGGACTCCGCGATGATCCACACCATCCGGACCGTCATCGAGGCCGAGTCCAAGACGCTGCTGTGGGTCGCCGCCGGCCTGGGCCTCTACGGCGCCCTCCAGCTCATCGAGGGCGTCGGGCTGTGGATGCTCAAGCGCTGGGGCGAGTACTTCGCCGTCGTCGCCACCTCGCTCGGCCTGCCGATCGAGATCTACGAGCTGAGCGAGAAGATCACCTTCACCCGCATCGGTGCGCTGGTCATCAACATCGCCGCGGTGCTCTACATCCTGCTGTCCAAGCGGCTCTTCGGCCTGCGCGGCGGCCACGCCGCCCACGAGGCCGAGCGGCACGAGACCAGCTTCCTCGAGGTCGAGCTCGCGGCCAACGAGCCCACCCTGCCCAAGGGCCTGCGCATCCCGAAGGTCCCCGTCGGCACTCGGTGACCGGACTGTCGCACAACTGCCACTGGCGGACGACGACAGGGCGTCGTATAGTTGAACGCGAGACCGGCATCTTCCCCCGTGGATGCCGGTCTTCTTATTTTTCGGATCTTTCTACTGCTCAGACCCTACGTTCTTGCGAATCGTGCTGATCGCGTTCAGGTTGTGCTCGCGGGCACACGCCTCCAGGACGGTCGCGTCGTCCTCGCCCCGCTCCAGCCGGTCCAGCAGCGCGTCGTGCTCCTCCACCGCCGTCTTCAGCCGCAGCGCCGGATACAGGGTCGACAGCACCCGCGAGGCGTCGATGCGGTCCCAGATGCCGTCCAGGGACTCGATCACGTAGCGGTTGCCGCAGCAGCGGTACAGCGCCCGGTGGAACCTCCGGTGCAGCAGCATCACCTCGTCGTGGTCGATCTGCCCGGCCGACGCCGCCGCCCGCAGCGCCCCGTTGAACTCCCGGGCCTCGGCCAGGTCGGCCGCCGACACCCGCGGCGCCGCGGCCGCGAACGCGAACCCGTCCAGCAGCGCCAGCATCTCGACGAGCTGCTCCCACTCGTCGTCCTGCAGCGTGGCCACGCGCGCCCCGACGTTGCGCTCGAAATGCACCAGGCCCTCCGCCTCCAGCCGGCGGATCGCCTCCCGGACCGGAACCGGGCTGACGTCCAGCTCCCGGGCCAGGCTGCTGAGCACGAGACGGTGCCCCGGCCCGTATCGGCCGTCGATGATGCGGACACGGATCTCGCGGTACGCGAGCTCATGCTTGGAGGGCTCAGGCTGCACGTGCCACATCCACTCTTGACAGGGCCCCCAGGCCCCACAATCATATATGAAAATCGTATACGATCACCTCCGGGGCGCGTTCCGTCATCGGTGGCGCGGCTGATACGAACGGGGGCATCCGCACCACCGGTGACGGCCCGCGCATCGGTGATCGTCAGGCCGAGTGAGTCATCGTAGGCCAAGTTCCACGGCCGAGACCTCCCGCATCTCCACCTTGCGCACCTTGCCGGTCACGGTCATCGGGAAGGCGTCGACCACCCTGACGTACCGCGGGATCTTGTAGTGCGCCAGCCGCCCGGCGCAGAAGGCGCGCACCGCCTCGGCGGTCAGCGGAGCCGCTCCCTCGCGCAGGCGCACCCACGCCATCAGCTCCTCGCCGTAGCGCTCGTCGGGAACGCCGATCACCTGCACGTCGACGATGTCGGGGTGGCCGTAGAGGAACTCCTCCACCTCGCGCGGGTACACGTTCTCGCCGCCGCGGATCACGACGTCCTTGATGCGGCCGACGATGTTGACGTACCCCTCGGCGTCCATCGTGGCCAGGTCGCCGGTGTGCATCCAGCGGGCCGCGTCGATCGCCTCGGCGGTGGCCTCGGGCTGGCGCCAGTACCCCAGCATGACGCTGTAGCCGCGGGTGCACAGCTCCCCCGCCGTCCCGCGCGGCACCACCAGCCCGGTCTGCGGGTCGATGATCTTCACCTCGAGGTGCGGCCCGACCCGGCCGACCGTGGACACCCGCCGCTCGAGGTCGTCGTCCCGCCCGGTCTGCGTGGACACCGGGGACGTCTCGGTCATGCCGTAGCAGATCGTCACCTCGGTCATGCCCATCTCGGCGACGACCCGCTTCATCACGGCCACCGGGCACGGCGAGCCCGCCATCACGCCGGTCCGCAGGCTCGACAGGTCGTACGCCGCGAAGTCCGGCAGGGCCAGCTCGGCGATGAACATCGTCGGGACGCCGTAGAGGACCGTGCAGCGCTCCTGCTGTACCGCCGCCAGGGTCTCCGCCGGGTCGAAGGCCCGCGCCGGGATCACCATGCACGCGCCGTGGCTGGTCGCCCCGAGGTTGCCCATGACCATGCCGAAGCAGTGGTAGAACGGCACCGGCAGGCAGACCCGGTCCGCTTCCGTCCAGCCCTGCCCCTCGGCCACGAAATAGCCGTTGTTCAGGATGTTGTGGTGCGAGAGCACGGCTCCCTTGGGAAAGCCGGTCGTGCCCGAGGTGTACTGGATGTTGATCGGGTCGTCGAAGGCCAGCGTCGCCTCCCGGGCCCGCAGCTCGCGCTCGTCCGCCAGCCGGGTGCGCAGCGCCTCCCAGTCGGGCGTCCCGATGAACACCACGTCGCCCAGCCCCGGCCGCACCTCGGCGACCATCGCCCGGTAGTCGGAGGTCTTGAGCCGCTCGGCCGCGACGAGCAGCCCGACGCCGGCCTGATCGAGCACGTAGGCGAGCTCATGGGTGCGGTACGCCGGATTGATGTTCACCAGAATGGCGCCGATCTTGGCCGTGGCGTACTGCAGGATCGTCCACTCGGGACAGTTGGGCGCCCAGATCCCGACCCGGTCCCCCTTGGCGATCCCGCGGGCCAGCAGCCCCCGGGCCACGGCCTCGACCTCGGCGAGGAGCTCCCGGTACGTCCAGCGCCGCCCGCTGGGCCGGTCGACCAGCGCCTCGGCCTCGGGCACCCGGCCCGCCGTCCGGTCGAGGTTCGCCCCGATCGTCTCGCCCAGCATGGGCGCGCCGGCCGGCCCAACGGCATACGACAGCGTCGTCATGGCGCCTCCAGTGCAAGGCTGGGGTGTTGCTGCCACGATCCCACCGCGCCGCGCCCTTGACCAGGCCACCTACTCGTCACGGCCCGGACCTGCGTGGGGTGAGCCGCTCCCACCCGTGCCGGGCGAACCTTTTCGGGGCAGACGTCCCGATCTGCACCGTGTGGGATGTTGGGGCGGAACGATCAATCGTCTTCCGTGACGCCATCGAGGAAGCCCCGGGCACCGCTGAGGGAGGCCGTGATGAGCCGGCCAGCGCGGCCCTTGCCATCGGCGACCTCCCGATCGGCCGCGTCGTGGGGCCCGGGGACGTCGCCGCGCTCGCCGTCCACATCATGACCAACACCGCCCTCACCGGCGCGACCTTTGACATCGACGGCGGACAACAGTTCGTCTTCTGACCGGCACACGACGCGGAACGCAGGTCGACCGCATCGCCGGAACGCTACGACCGAAGGAACACTGAGATGAGTGTCGTCATTGTTGCCACGGCCCATCCCCTCCCCGAGCACCGTGCCGAGGTGATCGCGGCCTTCGAGGCGGCGATCGCCCGGGTGCACGACGAACCGGGCGTCGACCGCTACGCCCTCCACGAGGGCCCCGACCGGCTCGTCATGATCGAAAAGTATGAGTCGGAACCTGCGCTGTCGGCGCACGCCAAAGGTCCGGCCCTCGCCGACCTGCTCTCGGCGCTACAGGGCAAGCTCCATGGACAGCTCGACGTGCAGGTCCTCGCACCACACCCGGCCGGAAGCCCGGACAAGGGCACGCTCTGACGAACCGGTGGTCAGGAACCGGGGGTCTCGGCGATCAGGCGGATGGTGAAGCCGTCCGGGCCCGGGCGCAGGGACACGTACGCGCACAGCTGGTGGGCCAGCCACAGGCCGAGGCCGCCGGGGCCGTCGCCGGAGGGCATCAGGCCCGCGACCGGGTTGGCCGGGCCCCGGCCGTGGTCGGTGACCGTGACGACGATGCGGCCCGGCTCCGTCCACGCGTGCAGCCGCACCGGCGCGCGGCCGTGGACGATGGCGTTGGTGACGGCCTCGTTCACGCTCACCATCAGCCCGTCGAACTCGTCGCCGTCGAGGGCCGCGGTGAGCTGCAGGGGGGCGAGGGCGGCGCGGGCGTCGGCGGGGGTCGGGTCGGCCAGGAGCACGGCCGGCGGGGTCGCCTCGAGGGGGTCGGTCCAGGAGGGCACGGCGGTGGTGAGGAAGTCGCGCGGGGGAAGGTACGCCGGGCTCGGCACCCGGCGCCCGTCGTCCGCGACCACGTGCGTGTGCGTGCGCCGCACGTCGTCGAGCACCTCGGCAGGGGCGGTCCGCGTGTCGTACGGGCACAGCCCGTACATCGGGAACTCGTCGTACACCTCGTTGACGGCGGCCTCGTAGCGCGCCCACCACTCCCAGGGCACCCCGACACCGGGGTGGGGCACGTCACCGGTGATGCGGATCTGGGTCGCGCCGCCGGCGACGTAGGCCGCCAGCATCTCGCGGTGGCGGCGGATGGCGGCGGCGGGGCGCAGGTAGTGGTGCCCGCCGTCGATGAAGGTCACGCCGCTGTCGGGGCCCAGGGCGGCGCGGACCAGACGCTGGTTGCGCTCGCCGAAGATCGAGACGCTCGGCTCTCCGGCGGCCACGCCGTCGAGCAGGAACGGCAGCACAACCGCGAGGAACTCCTCGTCCGAGGAGTAGAAGGCGGCTTCATGGAACAGACCGTTGCAGGAAACCGCAGGGCCTGTTCTCACCACACCACCGTCCATAGGCCATGCCCGACCCACCGTAACACGGGCCGTACCAGGCCACCTGGCGGCGAAAGCGGTCCGCGTTCGCGCGGCTGCGTGAGCGGGATCGGGTGCATAAGCTGGAACGGATGGGCGAGACCGCGGCCGAACCGTTCTTCGGCGACACGGAGATCAGCCGCGACCTGGCAGCGGTCGACTGGGCGGCCACCCCGCTCGGGCCGCCCGCGGCGTGGCCGCAGAGCCTGCGCACCGTCGTGCGCATCCTGCTCGGCTCCCGCTTCTCGATGTGGATGGCGTGGGGGCCGGAGCTGACGTTCCTGTGCAACGACGCCTACCGGCGCGACACGCTCGGCAAGAAGTACCCGTGGGCGCTCGGGCGGCCAGCGCGCGAGGTGTGGGCCGAGATCTGGGACGAGATCGGGCCGCGCATCGGGCGGGTCATCGAGACCGGCGAGGCCACCTGGGACGAGGCGCTGCAGCTGTTCCTCAGCCGCAGCGGCTACACCGAGGAGACGTACCACACGTTCTCCTACAGCCCGCTGACCGACGACGCCGGGCGGATCTCCGGGATGCTGTGCGTGGTCACCGAGGACACCGACCGGGTGGTCGGCGAGCGGCGGCTGGGCACGCTGCGCGACCTCGGGGCGGCGCTGGACGCCACGCAGTCGGAGCCGGAGCTGTTCGCGGCGGTGGCCGGGCAGCTGGGGGCGCGCCCCGACGACCTGCCGTTCACGCTCACGTACCTCCACGACGCCGACACCCCCGTGCTGGCCTGCTCCACCGGCGTCCCGGACGGGCACCCCTGCGCCGACCCGGCGACCTGGCCGGCGGTCGACGGCGCGGCGCTCACCGTCGGCGGGCTGACCGGGCTGCCGGCCGGCGCCTGGCCCGAGCCGCCGATCGAGGCCCGGGTGGTGGCGCTGCCGCGACCGGCCGGCGGCCGGCCGTACGGCTTCCTGGTGGTCGGCCTGAACCGGTACCGCCCCTTCGACGCCGCGTACGCCGGCTTCGTCGACCTCATCGCCGGGCAGATCGCGGGCCGGCTGGCCACCGCGCGCGCCTACGAGGCCGAGCGGCTGCGGGCCGAGAGCCTGGCCGAGCTGGACCGGGCCAAGACGGCGTTCTTCACCAACGTGAGCCACGAGTTCCGCACCCCGCTGACGCTGCTGCTCGGGCCGGCCGAGGACGCCCTGACCGACCTCGCCGACCCGCTGCGCGGCCCGCAGCGGGGCCGGATGGAGCTCGTGCAGCGCAACGCCGAGCGGCTGCTGAAGCTCGTCAACACGCTGCTGGACTTCTCCCAGCTGGAGTCCGGGCGGCTCGAGCCGCACCTGGAGCCGCTCGACCTGGCCCGGATCACCGCCGACCTGGCCGCCATGTTCGCGCCGGCGGCCGAGCGGGCCGGGCTGCGCCTGGTGGTGGACTGCCCGCCGCTGCGCCGGCCGGTGCCGGCCGACCGCGAGATGTGGGCCAAGATCGTGCTCAACCTGCTGTCCAACGCGCTGAAGTTCACCTTCGACGGCTCGATCACGATCCGGCTGGCCGTGGACGGCGACGCGGCGGTGCTGTCCGTGGCCGACACCGGCGTCGGCATCGACCCGGGCGACCAGGGGCGGCTGTTCGACCGGTTCCACCGGATCATGGGCGGGCGGGCCCGCACGCACGAGGGCTCCGGCATCGGCCTCGCGCTGGTCGCCGAGCTGGCCGCGCTGCACGGCGGCACGGCCGGGGTGCAGAGCCGCCCGGGCGAGGGCAGCACGTTCACCGTGCGGATGCCGCTGGGCGCGCCGGACGACGCGGTGACGGTGGACGCGGTGACCGTGGACCCGGTGGCGGTGGACACGACGGCGCCCGTGCGCGGCTACCTGGCCGAGGTGGACCGCTGGGTCGGGGGCACGCCCACGGCGAGCCCGCTCCCGACGCCCCGCCCGGGCGCGCCAAGGGTGCTGATCGTCGACGACAACCGGGACATGCGGGAGTACATCCGGCGCATCATCGGCGGCGACTACCGCGTCAGCGAGGCGGCCGACGGTGCCGAGGCGCTGCGGGCGGTCCGCGCCGACCCGCCGGACCTGGTGCTGACCGACGTGATGATGCCCAGCCTCGACGGCTTCGCGTTCGTCGCGGCGCTGCGGGCCGACGAGACGTCCGGGCACCTGCCGGTGATCATGCTCTCGGCCCGGGCCGGGGACGAGGCGACCGTCGAGGGCCTCGAGGCCGGCGCCGACGACTACCTGGTCAAGCCGTTCAGCCCGCGGGAGCTGCGCGCCCGGGTGCGGGCCAACCTGGAGTTCGACCGGATCCGGCGCACCCGCGACGAGCTGCAACGCAGCCGGGAGCTGCTGGACCAGGCGCAGCGGCTGGCCTCGGTCGGCTCGTGGGAGCTGGACCTCGCCACCGGCGACATCCACGGCTCCGAGGAGTTCCTGCGCCAGTTCGGGGTGGGCGCCGCCGAGCTGCTCGACGAGCACGGCCGGCACGTCATCAACGCCCGGGTGCACCCCGAGGACCGCGACCGGGTCGACGCCGCGATCGACGCCGCCGTGCAGGGCGCCCCGCTGGACTACGAGTCCCGGGTGGAGATGCCCGACGGGCACTACCGGGTCTTCCGCACCATCGGCGAGCTGGAGCGCGACGCCGCCGGCCACCCGGTCCGGCTGCGCGGCTCCAACCAGGACATCACCGAGCAGCGCCGGGCCGAGCAGGCCCTGGCCGCCGCGGCCGCCGCGCAGGAGGCCGCGGCCCGCGAGCACCACATCGCCGACCAGCTCCAGCGCAGCCTCATGCCGCCGGTGACGCTCGACCCGGAGCACCTCGAGGTCGCCGCCTACTACCGGGCGGGCGTCGCCGGCACCCAGGTCGGCGGCGACTGGTACGACGTCATCGAGCTCGGCGCCGACCGCACCGCCCTCGTGGTGGGCGACGTCATGGGGCGCGGCGTGCCGGCGGCGGCGGTCATGGGGCAGCTGCGGGCGGCGGTGCGCGCCTACGCCCGGCTGGACCTGCCGCCGGCCGACGTGCTCGAGTACCTCGACGGCGTCGTGCGGGACCTGCGCGAGGACCAGATCGTCACCTGCGTCTACGCGGTGTACGACCCTGGGGAGCGCAGCCTGACGTACGCCAACGCCGGCCACCTGCCGCCCCTGCTCGTGCTGCCGGGCGCCCCGCCGCGTCCCCTGGACTCGTCCGGCCCGCCGCTGGGCACGGGCCCGCTGACCCTGACCGAGGAGCGCGTCGAGCTGCCCGTCGGCGCGCTGCTCACCCTCTACACCGACGGCCTGGTCGAGCACCGCGACCGCGACCTGGACACCGGCATCAACGCCCTGGCCGCGCTCGTCGGCGGGGTCTCGGGCCCGCTCGAGCACGTCGCCGACCGGCTCGTCGCCGACCTGCTGCCCGCCGGCCCGGACGACGACATCACGCTGCTGCTCACGCGGGTGGTCGGCGAGCCCGGCGAGGAGCAGTCGGTCATCCAGCACATCCCGGCCCACGAGCGGGCGGTCCGCGACGCCCGCCGCCTGGTCGACACCACGCTGCGCCGCTGGCAGGCCCCGGCGCGCATCGTCGACGACCTGGTGCTGGTGGTGAGCGAGCTGGCCGCCAACGCCGTGCTGCACGGCCGCCCGCCGATCCAGCTGCGGCTGCGGCGCACCCAGACCCACGTGGTGCTGGAGCTGCACGACACGGCGCCGTACCTGCCCCGCAAGCAGCGCCCCACCCCGGACGACGAGCACGGCCGCGGCCTGCAGCTGGTCTCCTCGCTGTGCGACCGCTGGGGCACCCGCCCGACCGCCGACGGCAAGGCGGTCTGGTGCGTGCGCTCGATCTGATCGTTTTCGAGAAGTCCGCGCCGCCGCGCCCTCCTACGATGGGGGCATGGCTAAGCAGGCATTCACCGCAGAAGAGCGCGCCGCGATGAAGGAGCGCGCCAAGGAACAGAAGGCCGCCGCGACGAAGGCGGAGGACGCCGCCGCGGTGCTGGAGAAGATCGCCGAGTTCGACCCGGACGACCGCGAGCTGGCCACCCGCGTGCACGAGATCGTCACGACCGCCGCGCCGCAGCTGGACCCGAAGCTCTGGTACGGCCAGCCCGCCTACGCCAGGGACGGCAAGGTGGTGTGCTTCTTCCAGCCCGCGGGGAAGTTCAAGACGCGGTACTCCACGTTCGGCTTCCAGGACCCGGCCGCGCTCGACGACGGCGGCATGTGGCCGGTCGCCTTCGCGCTGACCGACGACGTCAGCCCCGACGACGAGGCCCGGCTGGCCGGCCTCGTCAAGCGCGCGGCCGGCTAAGGTCTGTGTCGAAGTCCGGTTGTGGTGCCGGGCTTGGTCGACAGTCCGGGGTGTGCGTCTCGTCGTTCCGGTGTGGTCCTGGCCACTGGTGTGGTTGCGGGGCTCATCCGGGGTTGTCGAGGGCTCGTCCCGAAGGTTCGCCGAGCGCCCTGGCACCGGTTGGTGGCGGGCTGCGGCCGCCGCGGCCGTCCACCGTGTTGGTGGGGGTCGGGGTGATGGGTTCCGGTTGACTCGGTCAGGGCTCCTTGCAGCCCTCCGTTGATGGCCTCGATCCCATACCGGTCGAGGGTGGCCTGTGCCGCGTCCCAGTCCACCCGCGCCGTACCCGGCTCGGCCGGGTCGGTGAGCACAGTGTGCGCGCCGACCAGCGCGGCAACCAGGTCGCGGTCGCCGGTCAGCCCGCAGCTCGGGCAGTGGTGGCGGCGATCCGCCAAGCCCTTCGGGACCCGCTGGCCGCACAGGCAGTGCTGGGTCCAGGCGGTGCGCCGGGTCCCCGCCCGCACCAGCCCAAGTCCGCGTCCGGCCTGGGCGGCGACGGCGGTGGTTTCGCAGCGCAGGGCGGCCAGGAGCATGCCCGGGGTGAAAGCATGGATGCCGCGGCCCCACCGCCGGGCCCAGACACGGATGTCGGCGTCCTCGACCACCAGCCCAGCGCCATGGACCGCGACCAGGGCCGCGGCGGTGATCCGGGCCCGGGTGTGCCCGGCCCGGGTACGGGCAGCACCGTCGGCCGCGGCCCGGCCTCGTAGCCGCTGGTAGGTGTTCGTCAGGGTGTCGCGCCGGTAAGCGCGGACCGGTATCCCGGCCGTGTTGGCGACCCGCGGGCCGCCGGGCATGGTGGTCTGCACCGGTGGCAGCCCGGCGGCGTGGCGGCGGTCGGCGCGGCGCTGCTGGCGTGGCGAGAGCCGGTACTGGCCGGGGTTGGCGGCGCGGCGGGACCGGTCCAGGGCCCGCTGCCGGCGCCGCTGCCGCAACCGTTCCGCGGCCAGGGCGGCGTCGTGCTCGCCGGTGCGGGCGATCCGGCTGGCCGCGAACCCGCCGTCCGGGCCGGTGGGGACGGACACGACGGTCAGGTTGGACACGTTGACGTCCACCCCGCCCCGCCGCAGCAGCTGCCCAGCCGCCTGGCGGCGCTGGGTGACGGCGGGGGAGGTGTAGCCGGGGCCGAGGATCATCAGGTGCGCCTCGTACCGCCACCCGCCCACCGCGCCCGGGTCGCGGTGCCGGACCAGGTCGATCTTGTGCCAGCGGTTCGGGTCGACGAGGTAGTGCTCCAGGACGGGGCGGCGGCCCGGGCCCTGTGGCAGCCGCACTGGCAGGACGAGGTCGTCTCCGCCGAGGCCGGTCAGGATCACCGCGAGGGGGCCGTCGTGATCCCACCATGACCGCACCGGCTCACTGGCGGCGGTGGCGGTGACGGCCGGCATCCGCCGCGGCTGCCACAACCGGCCGGCGCGCCCGAACGCGGCGCCATGCCCGGCCAGGCTCCCCACGAGCCGGAACGTCTCCCATTTCCGGGCGCGGGTGTGGGAGCGGGCCCGGCCCGGGATGGTGGCGAACTGCCACCAGCCGCCCGGGCGGGGCCGGCCGTGCCGGCGGCCGGTGGCGTCGGGGAACAGGTGCCGCTCGGTGGCTTCCCATACCCCGTCGGCCAGGTGCATGGCCAGGGCCTTGGTCAGGTACCGCCGCACATGTGGCGCACCGTCCAGATGCCGGTAGGCGGCGTGTTCCAGGCCGCTGCGGGACAGCCCGAGCCGGCCCCGGACCGCGTCGGGTCCGGCCGCTGCCCGCTCGCGGCAGGCGGCCCAGTAGGCGTTGACCCGGGCCCGGGCGTCGCGCTGGACGGCCCGCCGGATGGTGAACGCGGCCGCGAACACCCGCTCCAGCATCTGCCGTACCCGCGGTTCGTGGACGTCCAGCGGTAGGCGTAGCACCGACACCGGACCCTCGCACCGCCACGGCACCGCCCGGTTCGGCCCCCGACGCCGCGGTCCTGCCCCCGCCACACATCGACACTACCCAACGCCACCGACCAGCGGGAGCCGCGACGCCACCTACGGCGGACAGAAGCTTTGATGACACAGGCTTTGATACACGCCCTCGGCTAGGGTCCGTTTCATAAAGTTGGTCAGAGCCACTCGCTGATGACGGCGATGGTGACGATGGCTT